>NZ_CP054917.1 GCF_013364155.1 Streptomyces sp. NA02950
CGGGGTGCCGTGTGACGGTGAGTTCCAGCAGCTGCTGGTTGACCTCGCCGATGTCCAGCACGTGCCAGCCCCTCGAGCGGGCCGAGTGTGTCCAGGGCGTCCTCGGCCGCCTGGACGTGGGGGCGCTCGAGCTTGGGCGGGGGCAGCTGCTTGGCCTCGGCCAGCCGGTCGATGAGGGAGCGGATCGTGTACTGCAGGGCCGGGCGCCATTCGACGCTCTGGGCGTGTGCCTCGGCCGGCGCGGGCGCAGGCGGCGAGGGCCGCCTCGGGGGTGACAGTCACCTGCTCTGCTCCGCAGTTACGGCACTCGGGCCCTGGCCCTGCTGCTCACGCTGGCGACCGGACTCGGTGATTTCCATGCGCAGGCTGAGGTGGGCGCCTTGGATGATGCGGAGATAGCCGGCCTTCTCCAGGGCGTAGAAGGTGGTCTCCCGAGCGGAGTAGCCATCCCGTCCCCCCAGGGACCAGATGCCCTTGCGCTCGCCACGGTGTGGGGTGACCGGCTGTTCCAGCTGGGCCAGGGCCCGCAGGGCGCGCTGCGCGGCCGGCGACTCGGGGTCGGTCGCGGCGCGCGGCTTCTTCTGCTGGGCGCTGGCGTCCAGCTCGGCCAGCAGCTTCCGCCCGGCCTCTGTCATGCGGACGGGTGCTGAGTCGTTCCCCTCATCGGTCACGAGGTTGTTTCCGGTGAGCGGGTAGAAGGTGCGGGCGTTGAAGGTGCTGTAGGTGTTCGGGTGCAGGTACCGGCCGCGGGCGGCGTGCCGGAAGAGGACGCCCTTCCCGGTGTCGTACTTGGCGATCTCGCGAAGGAGGCGCTCGGAGGCGGCGGGCAGAGTGATTTCGGCGGCTTCCGCCGGTACGGCGGGGGCCGGGGTGGTCTCTGCCGGACGGGCCGCCGGGGCCGCGTCGGGCTTCGTCTCCGACTCCATGTAGGGGTGCCAGTGGGCGCGCTGGCGGTACTTGAGGTTCGCGGCTACGGGCGTCGGCCAGTCGAAGTGCTCCCGCCGCCGGGGCGAGGTCGGGTGCTTGTCCCAGTCAGGAGCACCGGTGTCATCGGCGAGCAGGGCCTCGACGAGGCACTCGCTGCACACGCCGGTCGCGTAGCCCTCCTTGTCGTTCTCCTGATCGGGGTGCAAGTGCAGGTGACGCCACGACGCCTCCCTCAGCAGGCGGGGCCAGCTGACGGCGCGCGCGACGCGCTCGAGGATCGCCTCCGCGGCGGCCTCGACCTCTTCGTACTTCTCGGTGGGCATGCTGACGCACTCGGCCAGGAGCCCGTTCCAGCGCTGCGCCCCCAGAACATCCTGGGCGAGCACCTTGATGACGGCCTTGCGGTTGGGCATACGACTTCCCTCGCGGCAGGGCTCCCGTCCCCGGCGAGCTGGGACGGGAGCAGGGTTGGGGTGGGTCACTCACCACACTACTAAAACCCAATACGTAAGCAATAGGTTTCATGGATTGGGTTGCAGGCGAGACTTCTGCAACTCCCGGGACAGGGAGGCGAGTTCAGGCGTCGTCGCCGTCGGCGGGCAGCATTCCGTCGGCCAGGGAGCAGCCGTCACACCCGGCGCCGAGCGCGGGCAGGGTGCCCGGCCCCTGGTGGGGGCGCGGTTTGCGCTTGGGCGGCCGGGTGAGCGCGTCGCGCACGGCCGTCTCCAGGGCGTCGAAGTCGGCGGTGTCGTCGTCCAGGACCACGCCCGGGCCGGGTGCGCCGGGCCGCCGGGCCTCCTCGATGACGGAGACGATGGTGGTCGACGGGTTGAAGGGGATGCCCCGGGAGTGCTCGACCTCGGCGTACAGGGCGGCCAGCCGGGGCCGGCGGGCGACGGCGAGGAGCAGGTCGCGGCGGTTGCTGAAGACGCAGGCCGAGCAGGAGCAGCGGGTGCTGCCTGCCCAGTCCCCGGCGCCGGGGGCCGAGTCGTAGGCCCAGTGGTGGGGCCAGCCCTCGGCGTCGGTCCACTCCTTGACGAAGGCGGTGGTGTCGCCGTGCGCGGGCAGCCACTCGTCGACGATCCGGTGGGAGTTGTCGGTGGTGCGCTGCAGCACGGGCCGCTTGCGGCGGTCCGGGCTCTCGTCCGCGCGCAGCCCGAGGACGTTGAGCATCCTGGCCGGCCTGCCGTGCGCCTTCTTGAAGTCGCGGGCGGCCTGGCTGAACGCGCCGAAGATGAGCTTGGTCTTCCAGTCCCCGGTGCAGAACCGGGCGCGGCCGAGCCAGGGCCAGTCCCCTCGTTCGGCGATGAACGTGAGCAGGTCGTACGGGACAGCGTCACGGTGGCGGCGCAGCTCGAGGTGGCGCTCGGGCGGGACGCCGAGCAACCGGGAGTGTTCGGCGGCCAGTTCGCCGACGCTCGGGTAGCGCACGCCGTCGACCGTGCAGGCCGGCCACTCCATCGGGCCGAGCGAGGCGTGGACGGTCCAGATCCGGTCCTCGACACCGGCCTGCCGCGCGGCGTCCCTGGTGACCGCGGCGGCCCGCAGGCCGTCCTTGCCGCCGGAGAGGTTCACGATGAGGAAGTCCTGCTGTGCCGCCAGCTCCACCGGGTCGATTCCGGTGGAGCTGGCGGCGAACAGGTCCAGCTGGGCCGTCATGCCGCGTCCGGGTCGCCGAGGCGGATGTCCCAGTCGCCGCCGGGCAGGGGCCTCATCCAGCGGGCCAGGCATGCGCGGGCGAACTCGGCGTCCACCTCGCTGTCGCCCATCTCGCCCCAGAACTCGACGAGGTTGCCGGCCTGGGCGAGCAGGGCGCGGGCCACGAGCCTCTTCTTCTCGTTCACCCCGGGCGGCGGGGCGGGGGTCGGGGCGTTCACTCGCTGTCCTCCCGGAGGCGGCGAAGGTCGAGGGCCCATCCGATCTGGCCGGTGGCGCGCCGGGTGCCCAGGTGGATCACGCCGGGCATGTAGGCGTCGCGCAGGGGCCGCCAGTTGTGGAGGCGGTGCGCGTGCAGGGCCGCGATCAGGTCGAGGGCGAAGGGGCTGTGCGGGGCCTCGGAGCGGTAGACGGCCGTCTCGTGGCCGGGCTGGCCGCTGGCGACCTGGGTGTAGAGGCGTACCTCCTCCTGCCCGGTGGCCACGCTGAGGAGCAGCAGGGCGGTGTCCAGAGGTGCGGCGTCGGCGGGGAACTCGGCGGCGAGCAGGGCCCGCAGCCGGTCGGTGGGGGTCAGGGCGGCGGTCACCGGGCGGCCCGCCGCTCGACCATGTGCAGCAGCCAGTCGCGGCCGACGCGGGGGTCGTGGCCGCAGGTGCCGGCGACCTCGCCGTCCGGGCCGTTGGTGATGGAGAGGTACTTGCCCTGCTTGAGCTGGCCGACCGCGTAACGGATCCGGTCCTCCAGGCGCTCGCGGGCCATCCGTTCAGCGCCGGTCTCCAGCGCGCCGTCGGTGGTGGTCGTCATCTCCGGGCCCCTTCCGGGCGGGTGTGTCTGCGTCGTCCACACCGTATTTGAAACCCAATACGTAAGCAATAGCTTTCAAGGCGCTTTTGATCTTGACTCTCGGGGGCGATCAGAGCGTTCATGGAGGTGCCCGGGGAACACCGCGAAGCGCACGCGCCACGGGCACCGCAGCACCAGCTGCCCCCGGCCGGGGAGCTCCCGAATGCCCAACTCCGAAGAAACGAGGACGACATGACGACCACCCAGGCCCCGGCCGAGCTGACCACCGCGCAGGCCAAGGCGCTCGCCGCCCTGACCGAGCACCCCGGCGCCACCGCCCGGGAGATCGCGGAGCACGCCGGGATCGGCGGCTCGACAGCGGGCAAGGCCCTCACCCACCTCGAGAGCCTGAACCTGGCCACCCGCGAGCACGGCGAGAACGTCGGCGGACGCGGCGGGCGGCGTACGGCGGACCGCTGGTACCCGGTCACGGCCGACGCCGAGCCCGAGGCACCTGCCGCCGACGAGCCGGAGACCCCGGCCGAGGACGCGGCCGACACCGCGCCCGAGCCCGCCGAGGCCCCGGTCGCCGAGACCAAGACCGAGGCCGCCCCCAAGGCCAAGGCCCGCAACGGCAGCCGCCTGGGACGCGGCGACCTGCGGCAGATGGTCTACGAGTACCTCGAGGCCCACCCTGCCGACGAGATCGGCCCCTCGGGCCTGGCCAAGGCCCTCGGCCGCAGCGCCGGAGCGGTCGCCAACGCCCTGGCCAAGCTCGCCGACCACGGGCAGGCCGAACTGGTCAGCGACAGCCCGCGCCGCTACCGGCTGAAGTAGCGCCCGCCGCCCGGGGCGCCCGCCGTACCAACGGCGGGCGCCCGGGCCCCCTACGACGAGGAGGTCCTCATGGCCCGCATGCTCGCCAAGTCCACGCCCCGCCACGCGGGGCACGCGTGCCGCTACGCCGGACGCGGCTGCACCTGCTACTACTACGAGCCCGGCGCCCTGACCAACCCCCGCCAGCGCGCCAAGTTCCGGGGCTGGGAGCGGCGCCGTGCGCGCGCCGCCGAGAACCGGGCCTGGCGCGCGGCCCTGGCCAACTAGCCATCCCGGCACGGCCGGTCACCCCCGGAGCGGGGCGGTGACCGGCCGTCGTCGCGTCCGTTGCACGCGCCGCGCCCGCGGGCGCCCTCACCGGCTCCGGGGCCGACGCGGGGCCGTCCCCGGCGCCCGTTCGAGGTCCTGGAGTGCCGGGTGGAGATGCGCCGGCCGCGTACGACGCCGTGCGGCCGGCCTGGTGTGGGGAGCAACGAGCCGGGGCCCGCGCGCCGTTGCGGCGGGCCCCGGCGGGTGTCACCGGGCCAGGACGAACACCTTCTCCCCGCCGATCAGCGGGGCGTCCTCGGGTCCGGCGATGTACGGGCTGATCCAGATCGGCTTGTGCGTGCCGCGCGAGGGGTACCACTGGTCGCGCCAGTGGCCCTTGACGACCCAGCGGTGCTGGTACTCGCGGGTGCCGGGCCGCTCGGCCGGGTCGGCGCCCCGGTCGGTGCGGGCCCGGCGCAGCCGGATGAGGCGGACCTCGGTGCCGTAGTCGCGGTCGATGCGCTGGATCCGGCGGCGGGAGGCCCGGTCGGCGGCCACACGTTCGCTTGTCGCGAGGCTCTGGCCCATGAGCAGCCAGGTGGCCTGGATCAGCCGCAGGAGGGCGACGTCGCCTTCCGGGGTGTCGCTGAGGTCGGGAAGGCCCGGCTCGATCAGCGTGGTGCGCTGGTAGACGAAGCCGGTGGTCGGGTGGAGCGCGGCCATCTGCCCGGGCGCCACGTGCGCGAACCTCGTCCGCAGCCACGCCTGGGTCTCGGCGAGGTCCGTGTCCGGCGGGTTCGTCTCCAGGTGGGCGTCGACCTGGTCGAGGTACTCGCGGGTGCCGCTCCAGTAGTCGATGGCCAGGTGGCCGAGCCAGGGCCCCCAAGTGACCAGGCGTACGGGCTGGTTGCCCGCCGCGGCGTAGCGCATCGGCGGGTCCTCGAAGGCGAGCATCCCGACCGGGGAGGGCAGGTCCTCCGGGCGCATCTCGAAGTCGGTGAGGCTCTGGGCGGCGTGGTGGGCGAGCGCCGTCATGTCGCTGGTGACGTAGTAGAGCTCGGCGGTGCGCAGTCCGGCGGCGGTGCGGGCGGCCAGGGCCTGGGTGGTGCTGACGCCGGGCGGCAGGAGGTCGTCGTACGCCGTGCGGGCGTCGGGCGTGCCCAGGCAGTACAGCCAGTTGGCCATGCCGTCGCGGCCGCGGTCGGCGGCCCAGGCGGCGAGGTCGGCGCGGACCTCGGGTATCTCTCGGGCGGTGGGAGTCGTGACGGCCACGGCCGTCCCCCTTTTCAAGATCGGCAACATCGGGGTGCCGTGACATTCGCGTGGATTGCCCGAGGTCATCCAGCGATATGTGTGATGTGGCGATCTGCCGTGGGAGAACTGGGCGCAGCCGTCCGGCCGGGCCGCCGCCGGTGCCCCGGCGTGCGAGACTCGTGCGGCCCGGCCGCGCCCGTCGTGTGAAGCCGATGCCGGCCGGGCCCCGTTCGTCCCGGCCGGCCCATGGGGGTCAGGCCGCCGATGCCCCGCAGTGCGCGGCGAAGGCGGCGATCGCGGCGAAGTCGTCGTCGCGCAGCCCGCGGCGGGGGTCGACCCAGTGCAGCAGCGCCGGGGCCGGGTGGTGCGCGGCGACGTACGCGCGGTCGCGGTCCGAGACCTCGTCGTCGACCCAGACGAAAGGCCGCTCGCCCGCGTACGCCAGGAGCGCCGGGAGTTTCCAGTGCAGGCCGTCGGCGCGGTCGTTGAGCAGGTCCGGGCCGAAGTCGACGTAGGGCAGGTCGGGCAGGCCGAGCACGGGCGCGATGAAGTCGCGGGCCTCCGCCATCCAGGTCGTGCCCCAGACCAGGTCCACGTCCAGGTCGAGCAGGGCGGGCCCGTGGTCGGGGTTGAGCCAGACCCGCAGCGGCTTGACGTACGCCCTCGGCTTGCCGGGGTACCGGGCGTACAGGCTGGGCGGCTTCATGCGGTGGGTGGTGTACCCGGCGGGCCGCTTCTCCGGCTTCGCCCGCCATGGGTTGAGCGGCCCGTCCACGTCTAAGAATCCCACCGGCTTCACGGCGCTCTCCTCCCCGTCTGGGCTGGTCAGGTCGCAGGACCATAGCGTCCCGATGGGCTGCCCGTCCTCTCCTTTGACGCCCTAATCGATCTTGACTTTACAACGTGCCGTTGTATTGTTGTGGGCGTAGGGAAGACCTCACCCACCGAGGAGAAGACGATGCAGACCGAGACCGCTCTCGACCGGGCCAAGGGCGAGATCCTTTGCCACTACGACGCCTTCTACGGCGAGGACTACGACCAGGCCACCGCCCTGATGGACGCGGTGGTCACCGCCGCCCAGAGCGGCAGCCAGGGCGCCCTGGGCTCCGCCCGGTCGGAGTTCCACCTGCACTACAGAGCCCTGTACGGCGACGACTACACCCACCTCACCGGGCTGCTCGACGACCTGGTCGCCGCCGCTGCCTGACGGCACAGCGCCCCCGGAGCCCGCCCAGGGCCCGGGGGCCGCGGCGTTCCCGGCGCCGGGGCCGTCACGCGGTGCGGCGCCCGGCGAGCGCGGCCGGGCGGACGGTGCCGCGGCCGAAGCGCCGGTTGGCCTTGTCGACGGCCGTCTCGACGCGGCGGGCGTTCTCCTCGGTGGGGTCCAGGGAGATCTGCTCGGCGACCTGGTCGGCGTCCAGGAGCTGCTCGGCGCGTACCGTCACGGCGCGCACCCGGGCCCGCTCGAGGTTGAGGCCGTTGAAGATCCGGTATGCGCACTCGCGCAGGTCGGCGTCGTGCGCGGTGGCGGCCGGCAGCTTCCGGGAGCGGGAGAGCAGGGACCGGTCGGCGAGGCGCAGCTGGAGCTGCAGGGCGGTCGCGGCCTGGTCGCGTTCGCGCAGCCTCGCCCCGATGACGACGACCGCGTCGAGGATCGCGGTGCGGATGACGTCGCCGTCCAGGACGTCCCGGTCGAAGTGCCTGCTCTCGCCGGTGGAGCGGGGCAGCGCGGTCGGGGTGACGCGGCGGTGGTCCAGGCCCCGCGCACGCTGGTGCAGGAGGCGACCCTCCCGGCCGCCGAGGACGCGCTGGGTGGTGGCGACGGGCAGGGCGGCGAGCGTGCCGATGTAGTGGACGCCGAAGCTGCGCAGCGTCTCCGCCTGGCGCCGGCCGATGCCGTAAAGGGCGTCGATGGGCAGCGGGTACAGGAAGTCGGCGACCGCGGCCGGGTCGTCGGCGACGAGCCGGATGCCGTTGCGGACGGGGTGGGCGGAGGCGGTCGCGGCCAGGGCCCAGTTCGCGGCCACGCCGACGTGGACGTCGACGCCGGTGAGGGCGAGGGTGCGCAGGCGGATGATCTCGGCGAGTTCGTACGGGGTGCGCTGGTGCAGGCGCAGCACGCCGGCGACCTCGGCGAGGGCGGCGCCGGGCGGGATGACCTGGACGATCGGGGTGAGCGGCTCGAGGACGTCGAGCACGGCCCGGTACGCGGGCTCGGGGGTGCCGGGCGGGACGCGCAGGTGCAGCACGGTGGCCCGCCGGGCGGCGGCCTCGTAGCTGTGGGGCGCGTGCGTGCTCACCTCTCCACCGTATCGAAACTCTGTTCTATTCGCGCGGTGGCGTTCAGCTGGTGCGCTTGTTGCGCAGGTGCGGGCCCACATAGCCGACGACCACCACGCCGGACGCCCCCTTGCCGGCCACGTCGTCCAGGAAGTGCACCCGGGGACAGACGTTCCCGCGGGGGGCGAGCTTGAGGTGGGCCTGCATCTCGGCCTCGGTCCCCTCGAGCGCCGGGAAGATCCGCTCCTGGCCGTAGGCCGCCATGGTCGCGGACGTCTCGGTCATGGCGACCTGGCTCACCGGGTAGACCCGGGCGCCGGTCGGAGGGTTCCTGCAGAACTGGTGGAAGCCTCCGGTGAAGCCGTCCTTGCGGTGCGCGGCGTACGACTCCAGCGCGGCCAGCCCGCTCCACGCCTTGGCCGCCCAGGTGCGGGCCTCGGCCTGCTCGTCGAGCGCCAGCGCGATCCGCCGGTCCGCCGTCACCCGCACGTGCACGAGGGTGCCGAGCCGCTCCCACAGGTCGGCGAACGACGTCGGTAGTCCGGCCGGCGCCTCGGCCGCGGCGGCCACCTCCTCGTAGCGGCCCTGGCGCAGCAGCGCCTCCCGCAGCGCGTCGCCCTCGGCGCGGGCCCGCTCGAGTTCGCCCAAGGTCCCCAGGTGGTCCTCCAGTTCGGCGTCCCGCTCAGCCTGTACGGCCTGCAGCTGCTCGGTCAGCGACGCGGTCTCCTCCTCGGCCCGGCGCAGGGACTGGTCCGCCACCTCGAGCAGCTCGGTCAGCACGGCCACCTCCGCCTGCAGGTCGTCGCTCGCACCGGCGGGCGGCGCCGGGACCGACCGCAGCGCGGGCCGGCCGACGGGACGCGGGACAGGGCGAACGAGCCGGTGTGCAGGGCTGGTTGAGGAACCACTCATCAATGCCTCCAGTACAGGTCAGCGCGGCGAGCGCCGAGCGGGAGCGGGGACCGCGGCGAGGGCCTGCGGCCGGGCCTGGCATGGCTGTGGGCCGCCCCACAGCGGGGCGGCCCACAGGTCACAAGCCGGTCAGGATGCGAGAGGGAAGGCGTTGTCCAGGAACACGAAGATGTTGTGCGCGGCACGCCGGGTGCGACGGCTCTCGTTGTGGCTCTTGGTGACGGTGCGCATCTTGTCGAGCAGCGCCTCGCCCTGCACGATGTTGATCTCGCGGTCCTCGTCGTTGTGGTCCTGGTGGAACTGGACGTGTCCGTTGTTGTCGACCGTGGCGTCGTGCACGGGCAGCACCTGCGCGATGCCGGTGCTGCCCAGCTCCTTGCGCCGGTCCTTCAGCGCGTTGTCCACGGTGTCGGCGGCGTGCAGGACCCAGTCGACCGCGACGCTGGCGTCCGCGCCTCCGGCGTGCAGCTCGCCCGCGCCGTCCAGGAAGATGGTCGCGCCCTGGGGCCAGGCCCAGTTCATGACGACCACCACCAGGTGGGCGGTCGGCGGAACGCACAGGTGGTAGACGCGGTCCTCGTCCTGGCCGATGGCCCGGCCGTGCAGCAGGTACCAGCCCTCCCGGGTGAGCGGGGCGAGTTCCTGCGACGTGAGCTTGGTGAGCCGGGCGTTGGCCCGGGTGGCGCTGTCCGGCCGGCCGCTGCCGACCTTGCCCCCGGCGACGCCGGCCGCGCCCCCGATCAGCAGCGCCCAGCCCAGGCCGCCGGTGAAGGCGCCGACCAGGGCCCCGGCCGCGCCGGTGGCCACGCCGTACACGGCGGTGTTGACGACGCGCTCGGCGCGCGCCCGCATGGTGGTGCTCACCGGCGGCCTCCTTCCACGTAGCGGGGCAGGAGCTGCTCGAGGACGCCGGCCACGTACGCGGCCCACTCCGGGTCGGGGGGGCCGGCCATCTCCCGCAGGACGCTCAACAGCCGGTCGGCGGGGACGACTTGGACCCCCTTGACGGTGAAGCCGTCGCCGGAGACGGGCGCGTTGTGCATGGCGATCAGCGGGGTGACCTCTACGGTGCGGTCGGTGCCGCGGCGGGCCAGCGCGTTGTGGAGGGACTGGTCGATCTGCGACGTCTCGAACAGGACGCTGCTGATGACGCGCGGGTACTTCTTGTCTCCGTGGGCCAGCTGGTCCTTGACCGCGTGCACCACGGCGTGGCGGTGCCACAGCTTCGCGTCGACCGGGATCACCTTGCCGCTCGGCGAGATCAGGGCGATGTCCACGTTGGCGACGTCCAGGCCGGGGATGTGCCGGTCGAACAGGCCGAACCAGCCCTCCGGTGCCAGGGCGCGTACCAGTTCGGCGGTCCGGCGCTCCCCCTCGGCGCCGGCCTCCCAGTTCGCGGCTTCCTCCACGGCCTCCGCGGAGGGCTCGGCGCCGAAGCCGAAGTAGGCCCGGGTGCGGGCCCAAAGACCGGTGGGCTGGGCCGCCTGTAACGTCGCGTCGGCGCGGGCCTGCGCGGAGTTCCCGGCGCTCATCCGCTCGCCCCCAGGACCTCGAGGGCGTGCACCTGGTACAGGGTGATGCCGTGGCCGCGGAAGGCGACCTTGCCGGAGGCCCAGCCGCAGGTGCACGTCAGCTGCGCCGTGGAGTCGATGTTCTCCTTCGTCCAGGCGGGCTGGTGCTGGTGCTCCCCGGCCCACAGGCGAGAAGCATGGTCGGGGCAGCCGAAGCCGACAGCCGGGGCGGACTTCCAGCCTTCCGACTGCTCGCGGTCCTCCCCCGACCACGCCTTCACCAGGTCGACCTCGCGGGTGCAGCCGGGCAGGAAGCACACGCGCCGGGTGCTGCCGTGTTCCTCCCACTCCTTCCAGCTGGCACCGAGTCCGTTGATCAGGAGGGCGAGTGCGTCGTCGCCGAGCAGGATGCCGAGGTCGGCGATGCTGGTCGGTCGGCTCGTGTACGCGAACGCCGCCGCGGCTTCCTGCTTGGCGTCGGCAACCCACGCGTTGATGTCGGCGCCGGCGGGCTGGGCGATGTTCCGCTCGATCCGCAGGCCCACCCCCAGCGGGTGCGGCCCGTCGCCGGTCGGCCCGTGGTAGAACCCGGCAAACGCCGCCCCGTACTTCGGGTCGACGCCGTGCAGGAAGTGCAACATCCGGGCCGACAGCGCGGCGAGCTGGCCAGCGGTGGACTGCCAGCCGAAGGTTGCCGGGTTCACGGGCAGCGGCGACGCCCCGGCGCGCAGGTACATCCGGGCCAGGCCCTCGAGCGTCTCCGCGACGGAAGGGACATCCTCCTCATCCGTCTCGTGGGTCGTCAGGTCGGTTGCGTCGGTCACGGTCGCGGTGTCCTCTCGTTCGTCGTCAGGCGCCGGACGGTGCGTACGGCACCAGCGGTGTCTTGTCGTGCAGGTACAAGGGGTGCAGGGGCTGGCCGGCCTTCGTGGTGCCAAAGCAGCGCAGCGCGATGCCCCGCCGCCCCAGCCGGGCGGCGACCTGGTCGGCGCGGCCGTGCAGGCCGCCGTGCGCGCCCCACGCGGCGATCACGAGGGACGACCTGGCGACGGTGCGGTCGATGAAGGAGTCGGCCAGCGCGCCGACCGGGTCGGGGTCCGTCTTCAGCGCGGCCGGGTCGGTCGCGCAGCGGGCGAACAGGTTGACCACCGCCAGCCCGCCGGCCTTCTCACGCCGCGCGAAGGAGATGCAGCGGGTGATGGTGGGGTCGTTGTCCCGGGCGCCCGCCGTCGAGGGGTTGAGCATCACAAACACGGCGAGCGGCAAAGCCGGGTCCCACAGCCGGGTCAGCAGGTAGCGGTAGGAGCGGTCGGCGGTGAAGACCGCCGTGCCCAGCGGCCGGTCCTCGAAGCCGTGGTCCTCGTCGACGACCAGGTCGGCGAGCGGCTCGGCCACGGCGGCCGTCACTGCGGGCACCAGCCGATGTGCCGCAGCGGCCCGATCCGGTCCTCCAGCTCCTGGCGCTCGACGGCCTCCTCCCGGGCCATGACCAGCTGGATGACGGCGTCGCTGCGGGGCGAGGTCAGGTACTCCACCCATGGGTCGCCGTCCTGGTCGACGTAGAGAGCGGCGTGGCCGTCGGACGGCGGAGGCGACATCTGCGACTGCTGGAAGCGCTGAAGTTTGTCGTGGTACCTGCGGTTGTAGCGGGCGTCGGCCAGAGCGTGGTGCTGGCCGGTGGTCTGGAAGAGCAGCTGCGGTGCTCCCAGGCGCCGACGCAGGGACTCCAGATCGTCGTACGGGACGCGCGGGATGCCGGGCGCCATCGTGTTCCAGTCGTTGCCGAAGAGGCGGTGCAGATAGGCGAGGTCGTCCTTGCCGTAGTTGGCGAGCAGCTGCGCCTCGGTCTCGCCGGGGAAGTACGCCTCGACCTCTTCGGCGATCTGCGCGGCCGACCTCGCGTACTGGAAGTCCGGGTGGTCCTTGTCCCAGGTGACGCTGGTGATCGTTCCGTCGGTCCAGCGAGTGACCTTGACCGGCAGATGCGGCAGGACGTGGTCGGGGATGAACGGGTGGTCTGCAACGGCGTCGAGGTCGGCGTCGAGGTTGACGGCGTAGTAGTCGGCGGCCGGGCTGGCGTTGTCCGTGAGGGCGAGCGCCAGCAGCCCGGACAGCGCCGGGTTGCGCGGGTCGAACTCCGTGTCGAGGTAGACGAAGCGGCTCGTCATCAGGGTGGTGGCTCCTTGTCGGTTGGGGCGAAGTGGTGCTGTTCAGCGGCGGCCGGCCGTCCAGCAGTCGGGGCAGATGTCCCGGCCGGGCTTCGGGCGGTGCCACCCGCCTTCCGTACGCAGCAGGCGGCGCAGCTCGGTGTGGTTGGCGACCCACACGGGCCAGTGGCCCTCGCTGTCGCACTGGGCGTCCGGTGCGGCGGGATCCTCCTCGTCGGGGATCGTCGCGTCGCACCGGACGACCAGGTACACGTCGGCGGTCACGGCTACTTGCTGTGCTCGAGGGCGCCGTGCGGGACGTAGCCCTTGCCGTCGCAGGCGGAGCAGGCGGCGACGCTGGCCTCAGCCACCTGCTCAAGCCAGTACTCGACCTGCTGCTCCCACTCGGCGAGCGCGGCGTCGTAGTTCTCCCCGTACACGGCGGCGGGCACCGGAAGGTCGACGCTGCGGTCGACGGTGACCTGGACGGTGCGCCCGGACTTCAGCGGCTGCCCCCTGCGCCCCGTGTTCCGGACGAAGGTGGTCCTGGGCTGGTCGTAGGGAACGCGGACCGTGATGTGCAGCCCGGGCCTGTCCTTGTAGTCGACGAAGCAGTACTTCACCCGCGGCATCGCCGTGATGAGCTTCTCCAAGTGCTGCTTCAGGCCCGGAATGTGGCCAGGGAAGAGGTGCCGGTACTCCGCACGCTGGGTCAGCTCGACAGGAAGGGCAGCGCGCCACTGCGGCTCGTCCGGCGCCGGGGGCTGGCGGCCCTCGAGCAGCATGAACGGCCCCTCGTAGACGTGTTCGACGGGCTCGAGGTCCTCGGTGACGCGCTCGTACAGGCCCCAGTACTCGTCATGGTCGCCGACGCGCTCGTTGAAGTCCTCGACGCTGAGCTCGGCCGGGTACCGCGTCGACAGCGCCGTGGGGTCGCTCAGCTTGTAGCGGAGCGTCTTGGGGTTCGGCTGGTAGACGGCGGTGATCCGCTGGGCGTGCCGGTCGGTGACGTACCAGTCGCCCTTGGCGTCGACGAGCGGCACCAGGCGGTTCATCGGCTCGCCGTCGGCGAAGATGCCGCTGCGCAGTCCGGGGCGCCGCTCGGGCTCGGGCAGGTAGTACGCGAACCGGCCGTCGGGCAGGCGCAGGGCGTAGCGGGGCAGGGTGGTCACGGGTGCGTGGCCTTTCATGTCGTTGCTGGAGCCGGGGCCAGGTGGCCGCCGATGAACGCCAGGAGCTGGACGGCGAGGCAGAGCAGTTCGAGGGCGCCGGCGAGCGCGGCCTGGATGACGTAGGCGAGTGCGCGGGTCGCGTCGGCGACCGCCTCGTACGGGTCGTCGTTCCCGACGCGGCCGAGCAGGGCCACGGTGAGGGTGTAGGCGAGGACCGCCAGGCCGGCCTGCCAGTACAGGTTCGCGCCCTGCTGCGCGGCGTAGCCGAAGGCCACACGTCCGACGATCAGGCCGCCGACCGCCATCAGCAGCGGTACGAAGTAGTCGGTGAAGCGGCGGACCTGCGACGTCATCGGAGCCTCCGTGGCCGAGAAGGGGGTGGCCGCGCCCCGCCTGGGGGGGGTGGCGAAGCGCGGCCGGTGCGTGGCCCCGGGGAGTTGGTGGGGCCGCGCAGGACAGACACTAGCTGAAACCCAATACGTAAGCAACGGGTTTCAATGCTGAGGGGCGCAACCCGACCGGACCCCATGCCGGGACCCGGCCTGTTCCGCTCGAGATGCCGGCCGTTACGCGGAAGGCCCCTCGTCCGCCTTCGGCAGGGCCGTCGCCTGCTCCAACTCGCCCACGATGCGGGTCAGTTCGTTGCGATGGTGGGCCAGAGTCGACGCGAGCCGCACCGTGCGCTCGCGACCGCGCTGCTGCTCGATGTGGGGTTGCGCGAACGCGGCCAGGGCCTCGGCCGCCTCGTCGGTGGAGACGTACCGCCCCCACCCGCCGCTGCCGCTGAGCCGCCCGCCCAGCGCCTGCTCCAGACGCTTGAGGAGCGCGAGCTTCTCCTCGACGTGGGGGTTGCGGGCCGTGCCGCCCTCGTCGCGCACCCGCTGCAGCTCCGCGCGGTGCCGGTCGCCGAGTTCGTCGCGCTGGCGGCGCAGGGCGTTCATCCGCACGGTCTCGGTGTTGGTGAGCAGGGTGACCAGCAGACCCGTCGTCAGCTCCGGGGTGCGCTTGGCGGGTTCGACGAGGACCTGGAAGCGCCGGCCGCGGGCCTTGGGCACCATCAGCCCCCACCCTTCGGGCAGCTCGTCCGGCCGGGCGACGGTGGTGTTGGGCACCACGAGCCAGAACCGCGAGCTGTACGGCCACCACGCCTCCGCCTTGCCCGGGTCGCGCAACTCCCGGAGCCAGTCGGCGCGTTGGGTCTTGACCTCGCACACGTCGATCTCGCCGCCGCCCCGCGACGCCCACGTGGCGATGTGGACCGCGTCCGCCCGGCGGCCGGTGCGCTCGGGGGCGGTGACCTCGGTGAGGAACACGGCGCCCGGTATCTCCTCCCCCGGCTTGATGAAGTGGTCGCGCAGCATCCGGGTCAGCACCTCGGTGGTGACGTCCGCGATGCCGTGCCGGCCTCCCCGGCCGGGCTGCGCCGGGACCGACAGCGCGGTCTGCCCGCCCGCGGCGCTCACCGGGTGCGCTCCGGGGCTCGGGCCGGTAAGGCGGGCGGTCGCTGGGGTGTCATCGTGTCCTCTCCTTCTGTGGCGGCTGCTGGTCAGGCCCTGCCGCCCGCTCGCGGTACTCGCGGACGTCGGCGGCGTGGGCGTCCTTGCAGGGCTGGCACGGCTCTTCGCAGTGGTAGAGGTGCCGGCGGTAGGCGGCCTCGGTGCCGCACGGCTTCGTCGTACGGCGGCGCTGTCGGCGCGCGGCGGACTCGAGGCGGCACGCCTCCCGGCACGACTCGCAGGCCGCTTCCCGGCGTCGGCGGTGGCGGCGGTAGCCGCGCATCGTGCCGTGCGGGAAGTCGTCGGCCGGCTCCGGGGGCAGCAGGTGCCGTTCGGCGACGGTGAGCAGGGTGGCGACCTGCCGGTCGGTGGCGGCGATGCCCATCCGGCGGGCGGCGTACAGCATCGCGTCCAGGGCCTGTTCGTGGCCGTACGTCTCGGCAGGCGGGGCGGGTGGTGCCGGGCCGGGGGCGCGCTCGAGGAGGGCGGTCGTCATCGGCGATGCGCGGGGCAGTCGGCCACCGGGGCGTGCGGGGCGCACTCGTAGCCGTGCTCCGGGCAGGTGATGTCCTCCCAGCCCCTGCGCCAGGCCCGCTCGCTGAAGGTGGCCGGCGCCCATCCGGCGTTCGGGTGCCCGTGGCGCTTGAAGCCGAAGGCGCGCGGCTCGGTGGTGCCCGGATAGAGGGCGATGCCCTCGCAGCGGAAGGTGATGCCGTTGCGGACGTACAGGCGCTCGGGCTCGAAGAACTGCTCGTCGACGACGTCGTCGAGGTGGAGGAGCTGCCTGCCGAGGGCCTCGCGCTCCTGGTCGTCCAGGGCGAGCGCGGCGGGCTGGCCGTCGCTGGTCGTGCAGGGGATCCAGCTGGTGTCGTCCGTCCCGACCGGCGGGTAGACGTCCCTGTTCCAGCGCAGTTCGGTCACGGTGCTGGTGGTGGTCACGGCGATGGCCCTTTCGTGCGCGGGGAGTTGAGGACGAGGCCCGCTCCGGCCCGGGTGAGCGGGGCCGGAGCGGTCGGGCGGGGTGGTTCAGCCGACGCTGCTGAGGACGTTCTCGGCGAAGCGCAGCGCGGTGGCCCGGTCCATCTGGGCGGGCGGGTCCTGGTCGGTGGGCGCGGCGGCCCGGTCCAGGAGGGTGGCGAGGTGGCGCAGGGAGTTCGCGGCGGCGGCCAGGGTGGCGTCGTCGTCGCTGGGGCGGACGACCACCGCCAGGTTGTCGAGTCTGGGGTCCCGGCTGAGGCACAGCTCGCCGTTGATCTGCTCGACCAGGCCCCGGTCGGTGGCCGGGTCGCCGCTTGAGGCGAAGGTGATGCGGGCTCCCTCGTGCGTGGTGACCGCCTCGAGCGTCGCGGGGTCGACTTCGGCTTCGAAGTCCAGCAGCGCGTTGGCGGCGAGGCCGGTGAGCAGCGTGGCAGCGGTCGGCAGAGGCATGGGCGGAGCCTTTCGGACGTGTGGTGGGTGGAAGCGGCGGAACTGGTAGCGCACGGCGGCCTCGACGGCCAGGGCGACGGTCTGCCACCCGCACTTCGCGCACCAGGCGACGAACCAGGTGCCGGGCTGGGCCGGGTCGTCCGGGTCGGCGGAGGCGATGCGCGGCGTGTGGGTGCGGGTGGGGCGCCGGGTGAGGCGTCCGGCCCGTACGTCGTCGAGCGGGATCTCGAGCGCGGGTACGGAGCGGGTGGCACGGGTGGTGAAGACGTCCTTGCCGGGGAGGACTTCGGCGAGGGTGAGCTGCAGCGGGATCCCGGCGTGGTCGGTGTAGACGACGCGCATCCCGGGCTCGAGGGCGTCAGGGGTGAGCAGGAGCCGGTCGGTCGGCATCGGGAGAGAGGGTCCTTCGGGTCGGCCTGGGGCCGGGCCGGGTGCGGCCCGGCCCCAGGGGAAGGCGGACGTCCCGTCAGCTGATGGGGACCAGGAGGGCGATCCGGCCGCCCTCGGCGCGACCGGGGCCGTTGAGGAGGGCCCTGACGACCTCGGCGTCGGCGGGGCCGTCCGTGGTGCCGAGGGCGACGAAGACCTTCAGCAGGAGGCGGACCTGGTCGCGGGTGTCGTCGCTGTTGGGCGGGTTCACCCCGGCGGTGCGGGCGGCGCTCGTGAAGTCCTCGGCGGTGAGCCGCTCGATCATGGCGGGGGTGGCCTGCTCGCCGAACTCGACGTACAGGGCCATGGCCATCTCGATGGACTTGATCAGGCGGTTGTGGGCGATGCAGACCTGGCGCGAGGTGCCCTTGGGGTAGACGTCGCGGGCGGTGCGCAGTGCCGTCATGTGGGTCTCCGTCTCTCGGGGTTGAAGGTGAAGCGGGTGCCGACGTGGCTGGCGGTACGGGGGCCGGGGCCCGTGGGCCCCGGCCGGGCCGGTCAGGCGACCGGCGGGGTGATCCGCACCTCGTAGCGGTTGGCGCGGACCTGGCTGGCCGCCGCGCGCTGGTTGGAGGCGCTGACCCCGGTGAGGCTGGCCGCGTGCGCGAGGTGCAGCTCCCGGCCCTGGTCGGCGTCGGGTTCGGCGAGGGCCTTCAGCTCGGCCTCTACGGAGGCGACCTGGTCGGTCGGTACGCCGTAGCGGACCGCGCCGGGGACCGTGTAGCCGTTGGTGTCGATCAGGCGCATCTCGTGCTGCATGCCAGCTCCTTGGGTGTTTCGCGTGTCTTTGTCGGCACCCCAGACACTACGCGAAACCCAATACGTAAGCAATAGATTCAAGGGTTTCGGGGCATGCAAAAAGGCGGCCTCCGCGGGGAGACCGCCCTGGTCAGAAGCTTGCTGGCGCGGGAGGCCGGCCACCGGGGCGGGCCCCGACAGACGGCCGTCGCCGCCTCACGCGGCGTTCGCCGCCTGGTCCCGCAGGAGTTCGCTCGGCGAGATGTACACCCGCCGCCACGGCGGGGTGCGGCCTGCCTCCCGCTCCTTGGCCTTGGCCCGCTCCCAGGCTCGGGAGACCGCGGCCTCCGTCGCCTCGAGGCGCTCCGCCACCTGCGCGACCGTCAGGTCCGTCCACTCCATGAGGTGGACGAGGACCTCCCTGCGGGACGCCGCGTCCAGGATGACCGACTCCCCCAGCAGGAACCGGTCCGCGAGGTTCTCCCCCTGCCCGAGCAGCGACACCCGAGCATCGGTCTGCGGCAGCGCGGAAGGGTTGTCGATGAGGTCGTCGTCCCACGCGAGCGGCCCGTGAAAGCCAGCGGCCTGTGCCGTTCGGCGGACCCGCTCGGCAACCCAGGCCCGGATGCCGTGGTCCTCGGGACGCTCGTTCCACAGCTCGTCGTACAGCTGCACCACCGTCTTCGCCAGCGGCACCGAGGTCCGTGCGAAGTTCAGCGAGTTCCTGAAGGAGCAGTACGGTCGTCCGGCCCGCTCGGCCAGCATCGCCCGCGACCATCCGCCGACCGCGAGCGCCTCGACACGACGCCGTGTCCCGGTCGGGTCGACGGTGGCGCTGTCGGGGAAGTCCTCCAGCTTCGGCCAGAACCCCAGGACCGCCTCACCGATCTCCCGGGTGACCTTCTCCCCCGGCCCGTAGCCGTAGGTACCGGCCGTCACGTGGCGCAGCGCCTGGGGCTGAAGTCCCAGGGCCTGTTCAACTCCCTTGATCGGCATGCCCAGTTCGGCCAGCGCCCGCAGGTGTGCGCGGACCGGCTCGGCGGGCATGAACGGGTCCCACTGCCCGTAGGCGATCAGGCGCCGCCGCCGGGCGGCCCAGCGGGCGTGTGCCGCCCGCTCGGCCGGCCCGCGGGTGGGGGTCGCCGTGCTCACGCAGCCACCTCCAGCGACTGCACCGCGCGCGTGGACGTGCCGACGTGGACGCCGAGGTACTCCGCGACGTCGATGTGCCGGGCGCCGCTTCCGCGCAGGCGCCTGATCTCGTCGGCGTGGTCGTCGCGCAGCCGCTGCCACAGCGGGCGCCGGTCCCGGGAGGCGCGCCGGGCCAGGGCCTTGCCGCTGCCCCCGACCCACCACAGCGCGACCCGCACCGTGATCGCGTCCACCGTCAGGCCCTCGCCGGTGAGGATCTCCGCCATCCGCCGCGGCGCGTGACCGCCGTTGCGCAGCTTGTGCAGCCGGTAGCGCCAGCTCGGCGAGAGGAGCTGCTCGGCGCGCTCCAAGTCGGGGCGCTCACCGATGAGTTCGGCGACCTTCAGCACGCGTCGCTGGGCCTCGTCCAGGCCGCCGACCATGCCCTCCGTCTCGGCGATGCCGCCCGCGGCACGGTCGGTGAGGCACGCGACGCGGACCGGGCAGGTCAGGCAGATCTCCCGGGCGCGGGCCTGCGCCGCCGGGCCGGGCTCGAAGAAGTCGTCGGCGTTGGTGGTGTGGCAGGCGCTGCGCTGCGCCCAGTGGCTGCCCTTGGCCGCGGCGGGGCGGCCGGTGAGGACGGCGGCGGGGGTCATGCTGCTGCTCCCAGGGGGTCGAGAAGGGTGAGGTGGTCGGGGGCCATCTGGGTAAGGTCCGTGACCACGAGGACGAGTTGGGGGCCGGTCTTGAGGACCTCGCCGAGGCGCATGTCGGGGCCGATGACGCGGGTGGCGTCGTCGTCGGTGAGCACGCCGGCGTCGACGACTCCGTCGAGCGCGGCCTTCGCCGAGGGGTACCAGTTGCCCGGGTCGCGGCGACGCCGGTCCTTCGCCCGCAGGTAGCAGGTGACGTAGGCGCGCTCGAGGTGCGGCACACGGGCGACCTGGGCCGCGATGCGGGCGGCCTGCCGCAGGGCGCGGGTCCGATCCGAGCGCTGTAGGTGGTGCAGCCGCTCGTTGCTGGTCATCAGGGTGAGCCCGGTAGGCAGTTCGATGCGCCAGGTGCGCGCAGGACCGGGAGTCAGTTCCGTCACGGTCATCGGCCCGCCTCCGCTCGGGCAGCCGCCGGACGCACCTCGGGGAACTCCTGGTGGACGCGGCCGTCGAGTTCGTGGCCCGCCGCCTTCTTGCCGACGCTGTAGAGCTGGGTGAGGTTGGCCCGCTGGTGCCCGGCCCGGATGGCTTCGCCGTAGCGGGGGCCGTCCGGGTAGGCCAGGTCGCCGGGGGCGTACACCGTGCCGTCGTTGGCGAGGGTCACGCCCTGGCCGCGGGCGCCGCGCACGATCCGGCCCTCGCCGTCCAGCGGCGCCTCGAGGCCCCACTGTCCCCACTGTTTGAACCAGTAGCGCACCCCGGAGTGGGCGCACTGGTCGCGCAGGAGGCGGAACCAGTCGGGGTGCGCCGGGCGGGCACCCGGGCCGGACTCGCCGCCGGCGACCACCCAGTCGAGCCGGGGGCCGGTGACGAGCGGGTGCATCACCAGGCCGGTGCCCGTGGTGTACCCCTCGCCCAGGCCAGGGCGTCCGTCGAGCCAGTAGGTCAGCTTCCTGCGCCCGCCGTCCGGGTGCACAGGGCCGCAGAGGTCGATCGGGCCGAGCAGCGGTTCGGCGCTTATCCACCGTACGGCGGCCGGGGTCTCGAGGAGGGCGGGGATCCGCATGTCGGCCGTCTTCTGATCTTCCACGGACACGCCGAGCCAGAGGTTGGGCAGCTGCCGGAGCTGGTCGAAGGTGGCGGGGTCGCAGACGCTGGCGCCTTCCTCGATCCACTCCTCGGCGCCGCGGTGCCGGTAGGCGTCCTGGCGTGCGTGCCGCCCGACTTCCTGCCAGAACTCGCGCTTGCCGAGCAGGGACCGCATCCGGCCGTGCCGCTTGGTGAGGACCTGGTACGTGTGCCGGGGCGTCACGGCGATGACCGCGAAGATGCGGGCGATGAATTCCTCGGGAACCTGCTCGTGGAACAGGTCGCTCTGCGAGTTGACGAACACCCGCAGCGGCTTGCGCCACCTCAGCGGATCGGTGAGACGGTCCTCCACCAGGTTGACCTGGCCGGTCCAGTCGAGGCGCCCATCGGTCGTGTGGACGGTTCCGGCGTACGCCGCTGCGATCTTCGGGTTGGGGTTGTAGGTCCGGATGTTCGCGGTACGGATCGCGTAACAGCCGTCGCAGCCGGACGAGACTCGGGTGCAGCCGATGATGGGGCCCCACGTCTTGTTCGCCCACTCAATGGCGGTGTTCGTCGACACGGCTGTCCTCCTCCTTGGGGAGTGTGTGGCTCAGGAACGAGAGGTCGAGGTCAGGCCGCGGGTGCCACAGGCTGAGCGAGCCGGTGTAGGGGATCGGCTCGATGGCGCGCAGGTCGGCGATCTGCCAGTGGAAGATCGGGTCCAGGACCGTGGGGTCACCCCAGGGGGCGCAGCAGCCGCCCTTCTCCTCGTGGCATTCGGCCAGCCGTCCGTACGCGACGATCGCGCCAGTGACGAAGTCGTCGAGGTCGGGTACGTCGGGAAGCGCGGTGATCCGCGGATCGCTCAGGGCGTCGCGGTCGACCTTCTGGCCGGCGTGCAGCAGCACCGTGGCGCCGAGCAGGGCGGGCGGGATGGGCCAGGTCCGGTTCTCGATGTTCTTGCCGCCTGGCTGCAGCAGCGCCCAGGGCCAGGGCTGTTTTACCGTCAGGCCGCGTACGGCGGGGGCGAGTTCAGGCATGGGTGAACTCCCTGGCTGCGTAGGCGAGCAGCTGCTCGGCGGTGTCCTCGGTGACGTACAGCCGGGTGCCGATCTGCGCCGGGGTGAGGCCGAGGTGGGCGAGCGCGACCGCTTCGGTCGCCCAGACCCGCACCCGGTCGGCGACCGGCACGTAGGAGCGTCCGACGCTCAGGGCTTGGCCCTTGGCGCGCTGCGCGTGGCGATCGCGGTGGGCGTCGTACGCCGTGACGCAGCGGTGGCAGTAGCAGCCGTGCGTCGGGACCCCGGCGGTGGTGCCGTGCCACTTCTCCTTGCCGGTGTACAGGCTGCGGCCCTCGCGGGATGGGGGCAGCCAGTCCTCCGCCAGTTCGGTCACCTTCCGCGGGGCGCTGGCCTCGGTGACCTGCTCGGGGCACGGTTGAGGGCAGCCCGCGCACAGCGTGGCTGCCGTACGGCGGGCGGCGGCCTGGGCTTCGGACCCCTCGTCCTCGAACAGGGCGTCCCACACGTCGAGTCGGTCCGTGCACGGCAGGGTGACGGCGACGGTCGCGGCCGTCACGATCGCTTCCCGTGGGTGCACGTGCCCTGGAAGCAGGGCAGGGCACGCTCGCGCCACTCCTGCTTCGTCAGGCGCTCCATGGTCCATCCTTCGGCCGCTTCCCGGCGCCGGTCGGCGACCTTGGGGACGAACTGCTTGTGGGCGTCCTCGGCGAGCGGGCCGATCTCGTCGACGTAGGAGGAACTCTGGGCGCAGCCCTGGGGGTCGAAGCGCACCCAGTGATCGCTCCCAGTGGCGGTGCTGGTCGCGCTGGTCACTGCTCACCGCCCGGCCGCTGAGGGCTCTGGCTGTTCTGCAGCGCCTCGATCTCCTTGTCGAGGCGGATCCCCT
The DNA here is from genome assembly GCF_013364155.1 of Streptomyces sp. NA02950. Taxonomy (NCBI): domain Bacteria; kingdom Bacillati; phylum Actinomycetota; class Actinomycetes; order Kitasatosporales; family Streptomycetaceae; genus Streptomyces; species Streptomyces sp. NA02950. The sequence continues at coordinate 22,583 of NZ_CP054917.1, forward strand.
CGAGGCCGGCGACCTCTTCGCCGAGGGTGAGCGCGGCGTCCATGGTGTGCGCGTACGCCGCGGCGGCGCCGAGGTCGCTGATGTAGTGCCAGTCCCCGTCGTGCCAGGCCCGCTTGCCGGTGAAGGCGCCGTCGGTGATGGCCCAGCGGTCGTCGTACGGGCCCGGGCCGCGCTCGACGGTCACCTCGGCGTACCCGCCGAGCCGGTTCTTCACCGGGATCCGGAACTCGCGCACCAGCTGCAGCCGGGCGTCCAGCTCCTCGGCGCGGTCGGCGAGCCAGGCGATCGACTCGGCGAGGGGGGCGTCCGGGTCGGTGGGGACCCGGCGCGGCTGCCCGGCCGGGGCGATCACCTCGCCGACGGCGTCCAGCGTCTGCTCGGCCGTCTCGGCGCGCTGGTGCTGCTCGGCGACGATGTCGAGCAGGCGGGGGACGTCGGTGCGGGAGTGCGCCATGAACGTGCCGTCGGACAGGAGCTGCGCGTAGTCCTGCTCCTCGGTCCAGTCGTCATGGTCGTCGATGTTGTCGATCGGTTCCTCGTCGAGGCGGGCGATCTGACGGCGGCACCGGTAGCCGGTGTCGGTCTCCTGCAGGCCGGCGACCACCTCGACCATCGTGCCCTGGTCGTAGACACCCCAGTCGCCGTCGGTGGCGGCGGCCTGCCGGGCGTCGACCTCGGTGAGGTAGGCGGCGTGCCGGGCGGGGTAGGTCCGGGAGTTCTCGGTCATGCGGTGAGGTCCTCGTCTCCGGTGCACTCCTCGGCCTCGCGGCGCACCGCCGCCAGGTCGTCGGGGTGCTTGAGGGGCTTGGTGTGGATGTGGTCGTGGCGGCAGCGGCTGCGGGCGTGCAGGCAGCCGTCGGTGAAGTGCAGGTCGGTGAAGTCGTCGACGAGCGCGATGGCGTTGCCGTCCTCGTCGCCGGTCCAGTCGCCCGGCTCGACGGGCACGTTGTCGTGGCCGGCCGTGCCCCAGACGAGCGTGGTGTTGGTCCACGCCTCGTATGCGGCGGCCTGGCCGGGGCTCTGCTCGGACAGGTCGGGCGTGGGGGCCTCGAGCGGGTTGAGCGGGCCGGCCTGGTCCACGCGCAGGCGGGCGGCGAAGTCCGCGCTCGCGGCGGCGGTCAGCAGCGCCAGGCCGAGCTCCTGAAGCGCGTATGGGTCGCCCTCGATGGCGCCGAACGGACCGGTGACGACTCCCTGGTACATGCCGTGCTGGCCGGGCCGGGTGTCGACCTCGTAGTGCTCGTCCCGGTCGGGGTCGAGCGCGGTCACGGAGATGGTGCCGTTCATCCCTCTCCCCCGCTCGGGCTCAGGGTGCCGGAGCGGCCGGCGTCGATGACCTTGGCCGCGGCGGCCACCTCGGAGGCGATGTGCAGTTCCTGGGCCAGGCGGGCGAGTTCGGTGGCGTCGCCCTCGAGGACGACGCCGCCGAAAGTCAGCCGGCCGAGGTAGTTGCCGTCCCAGTCCGGGACCGTCTCGGCGTCGATGGCGGTGTCGTCGTGCAGGCGGACGTAGACCGGGGCGGGCTGGCTCGGCTTCGGCATCAGCAGCCGGTCGGCGAGGCGCTGCAGTTGGTGCTGCAGGCGGCGGAGCAGGCGCGTGTACATGGGGCGGTGATCTCCTCGGCGGTCAGGCCCGGCCGCGGCGGGTACGGAAGGCGGTCTCCACACGGCGGTCGAAGTCCAGGCCGGCGCGGTAGCCGTCGGCGTACTCGGCGTCGGCGAACTCCGTGATCCAGGCCAGGCGGACGGCGACGACGTCCGCCGCGGTGTTCGCGGCGTCGTCGCGGCCGGCCTCCAGGCCCGAGACGTACGGCGGCAGCGCGTCGACGGCGGCCGGGGCGGTGGTGGTGTTCACGGTCGGGGTGCTCATGGCGTGGCTCCTGTGTCGGCTTCAGGGGCGGACGGTGTGGTTGGCCAGTCCGCGCGCCCAGGCGAGGCGCGCGCGGTGCAGGTCCGGGTCGGTGCGCAGGGTCGAGGCGGCGTCGGCGATGTACACGGCGGCGACCTCGCGGTCGAGGGAGGCGAGCTGCAGCTCCGTGTGGCGGGCGGCCTGGAGCGCGGTGGCCTGGTCGACGGGCTTGGTGTGGTCGAGGGCAGCCAGGTACAGGGACATGACGGTCCGGCAGGTGCCGGGGGTGGTGCGTCGGGCGGTGAGCATGGCGGGGTCTCCTGTCCGCCGGTGCTCGGGTCGGCCGCCGCTCGGCCGCCGACTCGGGCTCCGGTCAGGCGGCGGCCGTGGCGGCCTGCGGGTCGAGGGCCTCGGCGGTGCGCAGCAGGCGGCCCATCACCTGGGTGCGGGTGGGCGGCTGCGCCTGCCGGAACGGGGCGGTCGCGGCCCAGTGGGAGACGCGGTCGATGACCTCGTCGGGGCCGTCCGTCTCTGGCATGGTCACCTCGGGGCCGAGGGCGTCGTACACGGCGCGGATCGCGGCCATCGCCCAGGCGCTGCTCTTGATGGCCTCGGTGGCGGCGACGGTGTCGGTGCGGAAGACCTCCGGCAGGACGCAGGTGGCGCCCTGGTACAGCGCGGCGCAGAGGTCGAGGGAGCCGTCCGGGCCGACGTAGCTGTCGTCGCCGGTGTACAGGCCGTGCTTCTCGATCAGTTCGACGGCGCGGCGCAGGTGGTCGGCGGTCTTCATGGCGGGGCCTCTCCAGCCGTGGTGGGGCGGACGTGCGCGGTTGGTGCGGCCGGACGCGCGGGTGGGTGCCGCCGCGCGTCCGGCCTGGAGGGTCCGGCTCGGCCCCCGGGATCCCCCCGGGGGGTGGAGGCTCAACCGGGCGGGGCCGAGCCGGAGTTTGGGTGGGCCGCTAGTCCCAGCGGGACTCGAAGGTGGTGTCGTCGCGGCCGTAGTTCTCGTCGTTGGCCAGGGACCAGGCGTGGGCGTGCTCGCCGCAGAGCGTGAGGCCCTCGGCCTCCTTCGCGTGGTCCGCGTTGAAGATCAGGCCGCATTCGTTGCACTCGGCGATCTCGGCCGTCGCGGGGAGGCTGATCCGGGCGTTCTGTGCCGCCTGCTGCGCGATCGCCAGCCGCTCGACCTTGTCGCTGAGGCCGCCGTCGACGGTGGCGGCGCCGCCCTCGTAGCCGAGGAGTGCCATCAGGGCCCAGTGCAGGTCCTGGTCGTCCTTGCTGAGCTCGGCCAGGTTGCGCTCGGCGGGCAGCCCGATCGTGCGGTCGGGGGCTATGACAGCCATCGAATCCTCGATCCGTAGCGGGGGTGTTCTCTGTCGGCGCTCCAGACACTACGGGAAACCCAATACGTAAGCAAGGGGTTTGGATTGGGTGGACATGAAGAAACCCCCTCCGGGACTCCGGAGGGGGCGGTCGGGCGGCGGCAAGCCTACGAGACGTCAGGGAGCGGGCCAGGAGGGCGGGTTGGACCGGCTAGCTGTCCGCCTCCGCGTTCTCGTCCTGGCGCTCGCCGTGCAGGACGAGCATGTCGGACAGGGACACGAGGTGCCGGCGGCCTCGCTTCCAGATCCTCACGCCGGCGGCCTCCGCGTCGCGCCTGAGCGTGGAGTGCGAGACGGGATGACCGGTCGGCTGGAAGAACGCGGCTGCGGTGAAGAAGTCGACGAGGTCGTCCGGCGGAGGGGTGGGGGGCTGGGAGGACTGCATTACATAACCCGTCATCAAGTCCGCGGCCCGCCCGGGCTGGCGGGCCGCGTAAGGGGCATCGGCTGGGTGCTAGCTGGCGATCCGCTGGACGCGCCGGCTCGCGCGCTCGGCAGCGAGCTGGGCCAGCGTCCACATCCGCGGCTGCCCCCGATCGGCGCAGTAACGGTTGACGCACATGGCGGCCTTGTGCGTGACCACCCAGATCAGCCCCCAGGTGCGGCAGGCCGGGCAGGGCTCGCGCCGGATGACCTCGGTGTCCCCCATCAGCAGCGCCGAGGAAACGGCGTGCCGCCACTCCATCGCGACCAGGTACTCCTGCCAGTCGATGCCGAGGTCTTCGGCCTGGACCCGGGCCCGCTCGTACGCGGCGGCGCGGCTGGGCTGTCCGGGATCGACGGGCTGCGCGGGGGCTTGGCGGGCCGCTGCGATGAAGTCGGCGACCTCGCCGTCACAGGCGGCCAAGTGGTCCAACACCAGGGTGTTGGCTGGGGCGTTGCTGTGGACCCGGGTGGCTGAGCGGCCGAGACTCGGTCCGGCGGCGGTCGAACCCGCGCGCTTCCAGTCGGCGCTGTCCAGTTCGTCGAGAAGGTCCGCTGGCTCCTGAACCCCGGTTTCCGGCCGCGCAGCCGCTGGCCCGATCATGTTCCCCACCCCCATGGAGCGCCCGGCCCCGGGGCGTGCAGAGGGACGCGGCAGGGCGGAGCTACGCAATGATCTGTAAGCGTTCTCTAAGCAGCCATCATGTCACGGGCACATGCGTTCGGTAAGAAATTACCTGCGCGTATTCAGCACTGGCCTGCACTGTTACAGAACGGGGACAAGACGTGGCCTCATCGACCTGACGGGGAGTCCCCCACGAAGTCCGGTGCACGGACCGCCTCAACGGCGAGCCCCGACAGATAGGTCGCCTGCGAGTCGCTCAACACGCCGGCGGCGCGGGCCCCGTCTATCAGCAGGCCGAATCCAGCCGCCGTGATGCGGTGCGCCTCGGCCGTGGCCGGGTCGGTCAGGGTGCGACCCATGTCCCCGAAGATCTTCTCCCACCAGGCGGCGACCTGGAGGTCGGTGGGACGACCGTCGCCACCGGCGCTCGCCACCGGCCGGAGCGGGATCACGGCTGCCTCCGGGGAAGGCTGGCGGATCACGCCGTGCTCCTTGCCAGGTTCGTCTCGCGCGGCCAGGCTGGGGCCCATTACTCCACCTTCTTCCGGCAGGCTTCTTCGGGTTCACACGGTTCGGCCGCCGGTGGCCTCCGTGCCGAGCCAGAGTGTCAAGATCCACCTGGATGCACCAGGGGGCAGGGTCAACTTGTCAACAAAGTGATGTTCGGGGCAAGGACCTCGTGACGCTCTCCGGCAGATATGTGGGGGCGCCCCCACGTACGTGAGCTGCCGCGTCCGATGTTGCCGACAAAGAACACGCACCGCCGTACGAAGGGGCGCCAGAGACCCACCAGGGAGGTGCGCACACCCCCCGGTGACACGGGGAGTGTATCGCGCGTTGGTTCCAACCAACACTGATCTTTGGTTTTGTGATGGTTGAGAGTGGGGAAACACGGCGAACACGCCGCCCGGCCTCTCCCCCGGCCGCCGGAGTGATTGCCCCGCAATCACCGAACTCCCCGCCCTTGCCGCGGACTGCGCCACGGCCCGGCCGCCGAAACGACCGGGCCGTGGCGCGTGCGTGATTGCGGGGCAATCACTTCCTCGTCCTGCAGGCGACGTTCGCCCCTCTCCCCCCGTGGGTGATTGCCCCGCAATCACCCGCCTACTTCGAGATCCGCTTGAATCCCAGGCCCTTGGCCACCGAGAGGTAGTCGGCGGTGGCCTCGCCGGCGCGGTCGAAGTAGAGCAGCGGCTTCTGGTGGGCGTATGACTCCGGGATCTTCGTCGAGCGGCGGATGCCCGGCAGGACCAGGTCCCCGTATGCCTCCTCCACCATCTTCTTGCCGTCGTCCCAGACAGCTCCCTGGGAGCGGGTGGTGGGAACGTCCACCAGGAGCACGCCGACCAACTCGGCGTGGGCTCCGTACTCGCCCCAGGTCTCCTTCACCAGCTCGATCTTCTGCTCGATGCGGGTGAGGCCGCGGAGTTCCTTCAGGCCGGGCTTGATGCATGCGACGATCTCGTCACTGGCCAGGATGGCGCCGATCACGACCAGGCCGAGGTTCCCGGGGCAGTCGATGATGATGACGTCGTAGTCGCCCTTGATGGGGGCGAGCAGGTTCTTCAGCCACAGCTCGCGGGCCATGGCCGTCGTCAGATGCTGCTCGGCGTTCTCCATCTCGTGCGATCCGAGCACCAGATACAGGTTGTCGATGACCTTCGTGTCGGGCCCGCCGAGCGGACCGGCGAGGGCCGGCACGATCGCCTCCGAGAGCTTCACGCTCTTGTCGGTGAGGCAGTCATAGATGGTCTTCTGGTCCTCGAGCTGGTCGGGGAAGGCGTAGCCGAGCTGGTACGACGCGTCGCACTGGTCATCGCCGTCGACGACCAGAACCTTCCAGCCGAACTCGGCCAGCTGCGCGCCGAGGTTCACGCCTGAGGTGCTCTTGCCGGACCCCCCGACCTGGTTGGTCATCGAGATGATCCGGGGAACGCGTTCTGCCTGGACGGTCATGGAGATCTCCACAGTGATTGCCCCGCAATCACGCACGGGATCCTGGCGGGGGAGTGGCGGAGCACCAGGAGGCATCGTGCCGGCGTGTGAAGGGCTGAGTGAGTACGAGTTCCTGCCGTGTCGTCCGCCTGAGCCGTCAGGTCCGCTGACGGAACATCGGGGAGTGAAGTGATTGCCCCGCAATCACCCGCGTGCGCGGGGCCGACGCGGTGAGAGCGTGGCAGGCACGGTAGGAAGGGGAATGCTGGGGCGCACGTTATCGCGCCAGGCAGGAAAAACGCCAGTCGCCCCGCCGAGAAATCACTCGACGAGGCGACTCGTGGAAAGCGGCGGCGCTTCAGTCGCTCAGGATGAGCTCCTGCAGCTCCTCGAACTCGGCAGGGGAGAGGCGCTCCTTGAGACCGGTGTAGATGTCCTTCACCGTGGTCACGGCGATGACGCCCCGGTCCGAGACCGTGGCAACCGTCCCCGCAGGCTGCTGATTCTCCGTTTCGGCGGACGACTGCGCACCCCCGTTGGAGCCGGTGGTGGTGGTATCCGGCAGGTTCTGTGGCGGCTCTCCGGTTCCCGTCTCGGGCTTCTCGGAGGAATCCCCGGTCTGCTCGCCCTCCCCTGTCTCGGTGTTCCGCTGGGAGGGGAACGTGTTCTGCTCGGTGCCCGCGGGCTTGTTCTCCCCGCCGCCTTCAGCGCCGTTGCCGGACTCCTGCTGCTGGCCGGTGCCGCCGTCCCCAGTGGTCTCCGGCTGGGACTGCTGCGCGGAGCCGCTCTCGCCGGCCCCGGTCTCCTGCTGGTTGGTGCCGGACTCCGGCTCCTTGGTCTGCTCGGACGGAAGTTGCTGCTGCTCCAGCGGCACCTTGCTCTTGACGATGACCTCGGCGTCGTCGAAGGACAGCGTGCCGTCGACGTACGCCTGCTGGAGGTCCTCGCGCAGGCCGGCGAGAACGGTGGCGGCCTCCTTGATGGGCAGCAGCCGTTCCCCGCCGAACTCGAACTCGAGGCCCCGCTGCCGGCACCAGTGGTCGATGACCGCCTGCTGCAGCGGCTCGATGAGGCTCAGGAGCTTGATCTTGTGGGAGATGGCCGTCTGCGACGTCCCCTTCCCGAGGCGCTTCGCGAGCTCCCGCTGAGAGATGCCCAGCTCGTCGAGCGCAGCCTGGTAGTCGGCACCCTGCTCAATGGGGTCCAGTCCCAGCCGCTGCTCGTTCTCCTTCATCGCGGCGATCCGCAGCGAGCCGTTCTCCGACACGGTCTTGCGGATGAAGACCGGCACCTTCTCCAGCCCCCGCAGTTTCGCGGCGGCCAGTCGGCGGTGGCCGTGCAGAACGACGAAGGGCTTGCCGGACTTCGCGACGTGCTCGCGGTGCTTCGGATAGTGCTTGACGTACGCCTCGGCAGTGACGACGGTCAGCGCCTGGACGACTCCGTCTTCGTCGTAGGAGTCGGCAAGCCCCTCGACGTTACGGAGCCGCTTGCGGCCGTTCTCTGGGCTGGGCAGCAGGTCCTCAACGGGAAGTTCAGACGTCCCCTTGTTGAACAGGCGCTGTTGTTCTGCTGCCGCTCGGTGGGTACCGAGACTGACGTTGTTTGGCATTCCGGCCATCGGGTCTCCGGGGGAGGTGGTGCTGATGTAGTGGGTCTCAGCCGCGAGCTTATCCGTCGGCACGGGGCGGCCGGAGGGGTGGCGTCCGATACGGGCGCGCACTGTGTCCGAGATGAGCAGAAATGCACCCTGCGGCGGTGGGTCCGGCGGGAAGTCGTGGACGGCGCAAGGTGATTGCGGGGCAATCACTGCGGAGCGAGATCGGCGGCCTCGGCTGGCTCGTCCGCGCTCAGTATGCCCTCTGCAGCGGCGCGTTGGGGCGCAGACACCGCGACGAGGTAGACCGGCTCCTGGAATATCTGCTCCGGGATGGCCGGCCGGGGGTAGGTGTCGCGCGGCCGGGGTGATTGCGGGGCAATCACTGCACCGGGACGGCGGGGGTCATGCAACGGCGCGTTCTGCACTCGGGGTCCTTCTCTCTCGGCCCGCGTCATCAAGGCGCGGGGTCGCTGGGTGTGGAAGCACGGGCTGCGGCGGCCTTCTGCCGCCGGGCCTCTCGCAGGGCCCGGGCGTGGGTGTCGGCCTTGCGCGCCCTGTCCTCCTCGAGGCTCTGCTGCAGGTACTGCGCCTCGACGTGGTCGTCCGGGTCCGCCTGGATCCGCATCCGGGTGAGCGGCACGTACGGGGTGCCGCGGGCCGCGTCGCGCTGGGCCTTCTCTTCCCGCAGCCGCTCCCGGACCTGGGCGTAGTCGGACGTCGGTTGAGTCCCGGGCGGCTGGGAGCGGGTCGGCGGGGAAGGCGCGGGCTCGGCAGCGGACGGTTCCGGTGCGGACGCCGGTCGGTGGACTCCCTTGCGGACCTTGATGGTGGTGAGCGTGCCCGGCTTCAGCGCACGGTTCACGTCGTCGCACAGCTGCCGGGAGACCAGTGACAGCATCCGTGCCCAGGAGTCCGACTCGCACACGACGGTCAGGGTCTTCGTCGTCTCGTCGTACTTCACGGCGTGCCAGTGGGCTGCGCGGTCCTCGCCGATGATCGACGGCCACTGGTTGAGGAGGCTGCCGCCGTCGGCGGCTTCTTCCCAGCCGTTGTCGACGAGCCACTGCTTCCAGATGCTGCCCAGGGACAACGGGTCGCGTCCGTCGTAGCGGCGCCGGCGTATGGTCCGCTTCGGCTTGGGCGCCTGCTGATTCCCCTGCCGACGGGCCGCCTCCTTCGCCTGGCGCAGGGCAATGCGTGCCAGGTCGGCACCGCTTGCGGGAGGCACATCCGTCGTCATCGCGCCCCCGGGAGTGATTGCCCCGCAATCACCTCGGCCGACGCGGGGGAGGGTGATTGCCCCGCAATCACTCCGGGCCCGGCCTCCGGGTCGCCCTCCAGGGCTCGAGGTGATTGCGCGGCAATCACCGGCGGCGGGGCTGCGGCCAGCACGGTGGGGCAGCGCCACTCGCTCCGGCAGGCCGAGCACACGGTCCGCCCCTCGGTTTCGACGGGGACGTGCAGGGCGAGCGCGGCACGCAGGCGGCCCAGTTCGGCGAGAAGGTCGTCCAGATCAGGGTCCGTTATCGAGCTGGCCGTGAGGTGGCGGGACATGTGGAGTCTCTCCTGACGCGCTGTCAGTGCAGGCGGATGCGGGGGTTGTTGGCGTTGGCGTGGAGCTTCTGGCACAGGTCGACCAGCTCCGGCCCGTACAGCGCGACCGCGACCTGCGGGCCGGCCAACTCGTACGTGGCCAGCACCAGCCCGGGGTCGCCGTCGTACTTGTAGGCGGCCCACGCCTCGGCCCGCATTCGCTTACGGGTCTCTTCGTCGAGGTCCTCGAGGCCCGCACACTGCGGGTAGTCGTCGTCCTCGGCCTGCCGCTCGCGGGTCTCCTGCACCGCCGCGGCGAAGTCGGGATTCGGCGCGACCGCGTTGGCCCAGTCCTGCTGCAGCTGGGCATCGCCTTCGCGGACGGCCCGCTCCCGCAGCAGCCAGCTAGCGATGTACGTGTGGGGCCGGGTCGGCCGCCAGTCCAGGCCGGCCACGACCGAGGGCGAGATGTCCCGCAGCCAGACGTCGACCTGCTGCTCGGTGCATCCCTCGGCGAGCTTGTCGACCAGCACCCACGACAACTCGCTGATCTTGGCTCGCTGGGTCCAGTTGTGCAGCGGGCGCAGTCGGCGAGCGAGACGGTCGGCGGCCTGGAACAGGGCAGCGGTCACCTTGTGGCCCAGGGTGCTCGTCTTCGGCGGCTTGATCCTCGAGGCCCGCGCGCTGCGCGTAGCTTTCTCTTTCCCACCATCAACATCAGCAGGTACGTGGGCGGAACCACCACGAGAAGGGGGCGCAAGGCGCCCCGCAGCCGACTCCTTCGCCTTCGCCACAGCCTGCTCCCGGCCGGCCTCCGTGAAGCCGATGACCGTCGCCTCGTAGCCGGTGCCTCGTAGCCGGTGGCCCTTGGCGGCGTCGTACGCGAGCGGGATGGTCGCGCCGTAGATCGTGGCGGTGGCGGTGTACTTCCGGCCCGGCAGACGCAGGTTGCGCTTGGAACCGTGCTCGAGCCAGACCAGGGCGCCGAGTTCGCGGAGGTACGCCACGTGCCGCTTCACCGTGGACTTGTCCACCTTCAGCTTGGCCGCGGTGCCCAGGAGGTCGTACAGGACGATGCCCCGCCGGTAGTCCATGCGGGCGGCCAGGTCCATCGCCACGCGCATTGTGGTGAGGGTGGCCTTCGGGTGGAGCTTCGCTTCGAAGATCAGCCAGTCCAGCGCGACCAGCCAGTCGCGCGGCTCGCAGCGGCGCGAGGCGGTGTGCATGACGTCCTGGGCGCTGCCGCGGACCAACTCGAAGCGGTCGCGCGCGGCCTCGGCCGACGGCGTGGAGGGGTCAGGTTTGGGCGCAGATGTGTCGCCCGCAGGGGTGGTGAAGGGCTCGACACTCCCCATTTGGGCAGGGTCGAGCTGACAAACGGCAGCGCTGTGCTGCATTATGGGCTCGTCGTCCTCTCCGGAGGGCGGCAAAACGAGACCCCTCCTGGGGGCTCATTTGCCTTTCGAAGCACGAAGGGGGCGTGAAAACGGCCTCTCGGAAGTGCTTCTGAAGGTGGGTGTTTGAGCAGTAACCCGCCCCTGTGATGGGCGGTGAAGTCCCGAACGGCCGAGTAGCGACCGGGCGATCGGGCCCTAGTGGGAAGTGCAGGCGGGCACCTGAACTGACCACCGTTGGAAGTGGCCGCGCGTGGCTCGACTGGTTGACGGGCAATCAACTGGTCGGCGAACAGCGGCCGGCGGAGGGTTCCGTGATTGCGGGGCAATCACCTCCGCGGCAGACCTACGTCATGCCAGCCCCCCTTCGGGGGAGGACCTGGCCATCCCTTTTCCGCTGCGAGATCACGCCGAAGACGGCGCCGCCGGTGCGGAATCGAGGAAGAAGAACAGTCCGAGACATGCCAAGACCTGCCCTCGGGCGTGGCGCGTATGCGCTGCCCGGGTGGGTCCTCATGTGCCGTGCACTGGATGCACGGGTACGATGGCTCATGCCTCGGCCGTCCCAACACGGTCTCGGCGCTTTTTCGGCCCTCGTTACCCCGGCGTCCACTCCGGGGGTGGCGGGGGCCATAAGCGTTTTCGGACTAGTGCGGCCACCGGATCCGTGATCCCCAAATATGGCCAGGGCTGAGCCTACCTCTGCGACCGCGTGGATTGCGACCACCTTCACTCCGACGTGTCGCATCGACTTTTCGCAGGTGTTCACGGCGTTTTCCTTCCTGTCAGGCTGCCGCAGCGGCAGGGGCGTTGGTGGTGTCGCCGGTCGCGGCGCGACGGCGGTTGCGGGCCTGGGTGCCGGCGGCCCGGCAGGGCTCGCAGGGGCAACGGCGCTTGGTGTAGCTCGACTCCGTGCCGTGCTGGTCGACCTGGAGCTCCGGCCCGGCCGCGCGCCGCGCCTGCTTGCCTGCTTTCTGAGCGAGCGTCAGGGCTGCCGCGAACACCGAGTCGTGCTGGCGCAGGTTGTACACCGGGGTCCTCGACAGCCCGGCCGATGCTGCGGCCTCGGCCACCGTGGCACCCCGGCTGATGTCGGTGAGCAGCTGCTCGATCTGCTCCGGGTTGGTCAGGGCCGGCGGCCGGCCCCGGCCGCGCCGCACCGGTACAGCGGGTGCGGCGGTGCGCGGCTCGTCGTCCGCGGGCGCCGGGCGCAGGGGGAGGAGGGCCGTCGTCACGCGGCGGCCTCCAGCTCGGGGCCGGACGGCCGCTCGCCGGAGATTCGCTTGGCGGCCTCCTCGAGGAGCGCGGGCACCGTCAGCTCGTCGGAGTGGAAGCCGAGCTGCTCGCACATCTGGGCGTACACCCAGCGGACGTTGGGGTAGGGCCGCTTCATCGTCTCGGCCGCGGCCCGCAGGTCCGGCTGCTCGGCCAGGGCCTGCAGCAGTGACGCCTGCGCCGGGGAGGGCTCCCAGTTCTCCGTCGGCTGGGGCCGCTTGTCGCCCTGGCGGGCGAGCCGGGCGCGCCGCTTCTTCTGTGCCCGGCGCTCCGCACGGCGTTCGTCGGCGGTCATCCCGCCCCACACGCCGTCGGACTCCCACCATCCGCTGCCGCCGAGGGCGTAGGCGCGGCAGGCCGCCAGGACCGGGCAGCCGCTCAGGCAGACCTTCTTGGCGTCCCGCTCGTTGGCGGCACCGGGCGTGTAGAAGAGGTCCGGGTCGATGACGAACTCGCCGAGTTCGTCGGTGACCGCGCACAACCGCAGCGGCCAGTTCGGGTGGGCTTCGAGTTCGGAGAGGGCGGCGTTCTGGTCGGGGCTGAGCATGTCGATCCTCACTCCTCGCGGGCCTGCGCCCGGATAATCACGTCGGTGGCCTCGGCGACGACGAGCGTCGCGGCCAGCTCGGACCGGGTCCGGCGGTGCACAGCACGCTCGAGGACCCGCTCCAGCCGTTCGCCGGCCAGGGCCTGGTCGACCCGGCGGCGGTGCCACCACAAGACGGCAGCACCGGTGAGCGCCGCGGCGGCAAGGCAGCGGATGCGCATGGGAGTTCACCTCCGTCCACGGCGCGGTCGGGGCCAGGGCGACCCGGCGGGCGGCGGTCATGCCGCCAGCCCGAGGGGTTCGAGTTCCTGGCCGGTGATGAATTCGAAGGCCATCGCCCCCAGGTCGCGGGCGATGTTGCCGGTGACGGCATTGCCGACCATCGAGATCAGCTGCTTGTCGCGGTCCTGCTTCTTCTCGGCGGTGGCGATCAGCTCGTAGTCGGCGGGGAAGGTCATGGCGACCTTCCGTTCGTCGATCGTCACGAGCCGGGCGTGCCGATCGCGGACGTCGGCAGCGGTTCCGCTGACCCACAGGTGGTGGTTGCCGCCTGCGGTCAGCGTTGACAGGGGCCGGCTGGTGGGCCGGTGCGTGGAGCCGCCACCCCGCAGCTCGGCGATGAACGGGGCGCCGCCGTACTTGAGGTGCCCGTCCTGGATCTTTCGCCAGGTGTTCGCGTTGTGCGGGCGGAGGTAGCGGTCGCCGATCAGCGGGCCGGGGTTGGAGAAGTCCAGGACCTCGGCGATCGGGCGCAGCGCGTACGGCTCCAGGTCCACGGTGGCGCACGCCTTGTGAGGGCAGCGCCAGGTGTACTGGGAGATGTACTTGCCCCACGGCCGCTGCGGCGAGCAGGAGTCCGTCAGCTTCCAGCTCTGCAGCGCCTGCACCTTCCCGTGCCGGGCGCACACCACGAGCGGGCGCATCCACTTGTCGAAGTTCGGCGTGCGGCCGACGGACTCGTGCCACAGCACGACGTACATGCGGTCCCGGCTGGTGTGCGCGGCCGGCCCGTAGGCGGCGGCGTGCGCAGAGTTCGCGTAGACGATGCGGTGGCGGTAGCCCCACGCACGCAACTGGGCGAGCCACGCGTTGAAGGCGGCGCCCTTGTTGTGCTTCGGCCCCCACAAGCGAGCCTCGACCACGTTCTCCACGACGATGAACAGGTACTGGTGGAACTCAGCGAACCTCGGGACACAGTGCATGGTGGCCCGCGAGCGGATGGCGGTTTCGTCGGCGCCGGTCGTGGAGAACAGGCCGTCGACGAACTCGCCCTGCAGCCGCGGCTGGCCCTGCGCGACGGTGTGGTGAGTGCATTCCGGGCTCGACCACAGCGCGTGGGTCCGCGGCCACGCCGACGGCACCACCTGCGAGAGGTCTGCCAGGTGCACCCGGACATGCTGGTGGTTGGCCTTGTAGGTGGCCGTGCAGTGTGCGGCGTGGTTGCCGGCCTGGACGACGACCGTGCCGGGCACCTGCTCGAGGCCCCCGGGCACACCCCCGCCCCCGCCGAACTGGTCGCTCCACGTCACGGCGAACGCTGCCATCAGGCCGCCTCCGCTCGCCGGTTGGCCCGCGCGAACGCCTGGTCGACCGCGGCCTTCGTGACCCCGATCCGCTCGGCGGCCTGCTGCCGGGTGTACCCGCACGTCTCCATCAGCCAGGAGATGTCCTCGACGAGCGCGGCCGTCCGGGTCGCGCGGGCTCCGAGGTCGGGGACTGCCGCCGGGTCGTCGATCGACTCGTCGTCCCAGGCGAGGGGGGAGGGCCATCCGGCTGCCGCGGCGCGCGCCAGGGTACGGGTGATGCCGCGGGCGGTGGCGCCGAAGGCGCGCGGGTCCGCGTTCCACGCCCGGTCGTACAGGGCGGCCACCCGCTGAGCCATGCCCACGGTGACGGTGGCCTGGCTGAGCATGGTGTGGAAGTTCATCGGGTGCATATCCAGCTCACCGGCCAGCACCGCGTTGGGGAAGCCCATCGCCCCCAGCGCCCGCACGCGCCGTAATGAGCCGGTGGCGTCGATCGGTATCCGGGAGGGCGGCGCCGCCGGGTCGGCACGCAGGACCAGGAGCGCCCGGGCGTGGTGGGCGCGGATCTGCTGGGAGGGCGCCCTCCCCAGTGAGGGCCGGCCGTACAGCAGTCGCTCGAGGACGCCGTGCGACATGCAGGCGGCCGTGGCGAGGTGACGGCGCTGCATCCCGGCCTCCATGAGCCCCCGCACGTGGGTACGCACAGGCTCGGCGTCGACATACGGCTGCCACCGCCGAAGGATGATCTGCTTCTGCCGGTTGGCGACGTACGCGGCGTTGGCAGCGCGGCAGATCGGGCACCGGCACCCCTCGCGCTTGTACTTCGCGTAACCGTGCTCGCGGTCGGCCACTACGCCGCCCCCTGCTGGGCGTTGGCCTGCTGGCTGCGGGCGTACGCCCGGGAGAGCCGGAAGGAGACGAGGTCGCCGAGGGTCGTCAGCTTCCCCTGGTGGTCGATGGCGGCCATGCCCGCCGCCCGGCACTCCTGGATCTCGCGGGCCAGCTCGGACAGCGACTCGTACGTGGCCTCGCCGTCGTACGCGCGGTGCAGCATGTCGGTGCGCGGAGCACGGTCGACTCCTTCGTCGGCCCACTTCCTCAGCGCGGCCCCGACGGCGACGGCGTCCGTGAGGACCTCGTCGGCGAGGGCGGGCGCGGCGGACTTGGTGACCACCATCTCGTGGGTCGGCAGCAGGGACGCCGCGAAGTCGACGTCGTACTCGAGGCCGTCGCGGGCCTCGGCGCGCATACTCACCCGGGTGGGCACCGTGCGCCCGGCGGCGTCGGTGGCCAGAACGGCTTCCAGGCGGTTACGCAGGACGCCGATGACGTGGCCGGGGAAGCACTGCACCGCCTCGATCATCTGCCGTTCCACGGGCCGGACTTCGTCCCAGGCCGCATCCCTGCCGCCCTTGCCGCCGCGCTGGGCGACCTGGTCGCGGACGCCCTCGGGGCCGCTCCAGAACGCGGACCAGCTGGCGAGCACGACCACGTCGTATGAGGCTGCGGCGTACAGCGCCAGGCAGAGGTCCTTCGGGTCGAACGAGGTCATCTCCGTGACGTCGAACGTGACCTCGTCGGCGTACTGCCGGGACCTGCCACGCTCGGTGTCGATGACCGCGATGGTGTCGCCCAGGGCGGAGGCCATCCGCAGAGCGGAGATCAACCGGTTGGAACCAGGCGGGCCGTCGAGGAGCGCACGTACGGGACGGGCTTCCTTCGCGGCCTGCGCGAACTGAAATTGGGTGTGCGGAACCAGGCCGCCCGCGGATGCGGGGGCCTCGGCGGCGGTCGCCATGAGGTGGGTCTCCTATGCGGTTGTTCTGTCGCGGAGGGCCGGGCCGGTGTCGGCTTCCAGCCCGCAGGGCGCCCCCGCGCGGCGTCTTACTCCTGGTCCAGCTCGCCGGCCAGGTAGTCCTCACGCAGGTACTGGGTGATCACCCGGGACGGATTGACGAGGAACTTCAGGCGCTCCTTGTCGGCCTTGCAGCGGGCCTCGATCGGCGCCCAGTCGTCGTCGCTCATGCGCAGGCTGGCGCTCGGCAGCGACTTGACCGGCTTCTCGCCCGCCGCCCGGCGCGGTGCCCGCACCGGTTTGACCGGCGTGATGCCGCCCTCGAGGTACTTCGTGAACCCGCCGCGCAGCACGTCGGCGAGGCTGCGGTGTTCGCGCTTGGCCTTCTTCTCCGCCGCGTCCTTCACGTCCTGCGGGATGTACAGCGGCCGGGACGGCAGGTCTCCCGAGTCGTCGCGCACCGCCCACACCGCGCGGCCGGCGGCCCGGGCGAGCGCGCCGAACGCATCGGCGCTGCCCTCGAGCACCCCGAAGTCGGTCTTCAACTTGGCGACGCCGCCCTCGGCGATCACCTCGTAGGACGTCTTGTCGGTCAGGCGGAACACGGGGACGGAGGGCTGCTCGTCAGCCACGGCGGTTGATCCTCTCGACGGCGGGCCGCGCCGGACCCTGACCGGCGCGTCGGCGTACGACATGTACGACCTCACTTTCGCAGAACCGTGCCGGAGGTCCCGGTGGTGCGTGCTGCACCAACCGTCCCGGCGGCCCCACGATAACTAAAACCCTATACGTAAGCAATGGGTTTTGGGTATGGTGTGGTCGTCCGGCACGTCGACTACGAAAGGAGGACAGGGCCGCTCCGCCCGAATCCGCCAATGCCCACCATGCCATTCAGCGAGTTCTTCGCGAACCTCATCGCGGAACACGCCACCGATCCGCCCGCTCCGGAGCCAGTGCCGCCGCCGGCCGTGACGGTCGAACTGGTCCCCGTTGATCCTGACGTGCCCAGCGCCCACGTCGCCTACGCCTTCAACCCGCACGAGGGCGCCCGCTCCCAGGCCAACTACCACCTGCGCCTGGACCAGGATCTCAACGCCGGGCGCCTGGTACGCAAGAGGGGCGACGCCCTGTGCAAGCCGCAGGCGAAGTTCTGGGGGCTGGAGCCCACCCGGCCGGCCGACCGCCGCGCCCCCTCCTGCCCGACCTGTATCGAGCGAGCCGAGCGCTACGGCATCACCGTCCGGCAGGCCGCATGAGCCAGACCGAGCAGGAGACGGCCAAACCGAAGCGGCACCGGTGGGACAAGATCAACGACTACCGCAAGCGGTGCGGGGACTGCGGCATGCTCGCCGACCGCCGCCCGCACCCCTACCGCCGCCAGTGGTGGACCGAGTGGACGCTGGGCGAGAAGTCCTGGAACACGCTCCAGGGCGACAAGACCCCGCCCTGCCAGCCCAAAGACGAAGACCGCCAGCCCCAAGACGAGGCGGCGGCCCAGTAGTTCACACCGCGTACGGCGCGGCCAGCGTAACCGATCTTCATTTCACAGCACAGCCCCAAAATCCCCACAGGCGTGATTGCCGCGCAATCACCCCACCCGCCCCAGCAGAAACGGAGACCCAGTTGAGCACCCCCGCCCTGCCCGTGAGGAGGAAACGCGAGCGCACCGAGGGCTGGCGCAAGGGCGACGGTGTCATCGTCGACCGCACCACCCGGGACTTCGGCAACCCCTTCACGCTCGACTGGGCCTACACGCTGAAACTGGCCGAGCGCGGCGACCGCGCCAAAGCGCACGAGGCCGTCGTCGACCTGTACCGCAAGTGGCTGGCCGGCGACCGCACCTACTTCAACGACGCCGAGTACGACCTGCAGCGCGACCGCGTCCTCGACCGCCTGGAAGAGCTGCGCGGCAAGGACCTCATCTGCCCCTGCGAACTGGGCCTGGCCTGCCACGCCGACGTGCTCATGCAGTGGGCCAACGCCGACCCGGCCGAGACCGCGCGGTACGTCACCCTCGCCCGGCGCCGCGTCGACCGCTCGAGGGCCCGGCGCGGCGAGACCCCGCTGCAGCACCTGCGGGACGCTGCGTGACCGCCGTCGCGGCGGTCGTGCCGAGCATGCCCGAGGCCGACGCGGCCTGGATCCGCGACCACGTCCTTGCCCCGCTGGAGATCCCGCCCGCGGAAACCGAATGCCCCTGCCAGATCACCTCCAACGCCTGCCGGTACGACCGGCACGGCGAGTGCGGCCACGAACAGTGGATCGCCTGGGGCGGCTACGAGCACGAGACCGTCATCGGCCAGGGCTTCGGCCCCTTCCCCTGCCGCGGGAGCTTCCCTCTCGGCAGTACCGCCACCGTCTACCTCGCCGACCGGCGCTGCCGCGTCCGGTGCAACTGCCGCTGCCACCAGCCCCCGCCCGAGCCCAGCTCCACTCCCACCCACACCGAGCAACTCGATCTGTTCACGGAGGAGTTATGAGCAAACGACCGGTCACCCACTACATGGCCACCCGCCCCGACGGGACGGTCCACCCCAGCTGCGAGTACCTCGCCCGGTACGCCCGCGAGCACGGCGAGCCCGTCACGACCGTCAACCTCGCCGACCACGTCGGCCAGACCATCGACCACCCCAGCCCCGGCAAGAAGTGGTACACCGACGCCCCGTTCTCGTACTTCCACATGTACACCAAGCCCGGCGAGATCCTGGAGCGCATCGAGGAGGGCTGGCCGATCCGGCTGTTCGTCGTACAGCCGCGCGGAGAGACCGGCAACTGGGGCGAGGGCCACTACCCGTACTGGCTGATGTCCCACCAGGTCCACGTCGTAGCGGAGACCGACGCCTGGCGTGCCTTCGGGCACCGCGGCGAAAAGGTCCTCAACACCATCGCGCAGGTGCCCGACCTCGCCCGGCAGTGGGCCGAAGCGTGGGCCGCCGACCCCGACGGCGCCCGCCGCCAGTACGCCGCCTGGGACGAGCGCCTGGACGACACCCGGGCCGTGACCGACTGGGCGCACTGGAAGGCGCGGTACTCCCGACGCGCGGCCGGCCTCAAGACGGCCTACACGCTCGCCTCGGCCGCCGCGGAGAAGGCCGCGACCGACGCCGGCGCCGACACGGACGTCGTCGCCGCGATCAGCCTGCGCGCCCGGTGCCTGGTCGCCGGTCAGCTCCTCCACGACCGGATCTGCTCGGGCGAGTACGAGAAGTCGATCCGCGCGCTGCTGCTCGGCACCCAACTCGACACCCCCACCCCCGTCGCTGCCTGATCAACCCGTCGGACCTCCCACCAAGGCCGCCGCCATCGAGGGCGGCGGCCCCGCCTGCACCAAGGAGCACCATGCCCCGACCCCTGGCCCGGATCCACCGGTCCATTCGCGCCCAGACGATCGGGAACCTCCTGATCAAGTCCAGCGGCGGCCGACTCCAGCGCCGGAAGAAGGTGGGGATCGGCCGCACCGGCACCCGATCCCCGCGCTGCTCCGGCTTCCTCGCCTCCCAGCAGCACGGCGCCCTGGTCCAGGTGCACTACGTCCACGACGAGGGCGACGGCACCGAGACCAGCGAGCGCATCGAGGCCGACCGGGACCGCGAGATCCAGGCCCTCCTGCTGGACGCGGGCTACACCGCCGAGATCCTCGACAACCCGAACCCCGGCGCCGTCGGCGTCCACGTCCGGCGCCTGGACGAGCCCACCGAGGAGGAGTGGCAGGCCCTGCGCCTCATCGCCGACCGCCAGGTCACCCACCGCCCGGGCGCCTCCAGCGTCACCGGCCTCGCCGACCCGGACCTCTTCCAGACGCTGTTCCTCTCCCACCTGGCCACCACCACCCGCGAGTCCGACGCCACCGGCGCCACCTTCGTACGCCTCACCGAGGCCGGCGAAGCCCTCCTCGCTGACCGCCTCACCACCGGTACCGGGGAGACCATGGTGCAGGTGCTCGAATCCAAGGAGGGCTGAGCGTGGGAGCGCTGAACCTGATCCCCTACGAGCCGCCGAAGAAGGACCCGTCGACGAAGACCGGCGGCCGGGACGGCGGCGGCTTCGCTGAACTCGCCCACCAGATCTACCAGGACGAACGGGCCGACGCAGACTCGCGCCGGCTCCTCCTCGCGTTCGCGTACGTCATCACCATGCTGCCCAAGCCGGCCAACGGGAAGGAGCAGTTCGCGAACATCCGCGAGGCCCTCGGCCGCGACGAACGGCACCGCTACACCGACCCGCTGCGCGCGCTCATCGAACACGACCGGCCCCGCTACGTTCCCCCGGACGAGCGCCCCGGCGGCTACGAGGCGTCCAAGCGGACCTGCGTCGGCCCCCGCGTCCGCCCGTACAAGGAACGCCTCTACAGGGCCGAGCAGATGTCCCTGCCCGCCAGGGTCGAGCAGGAGAAGCGGGACGCCGAGGACTTCCGCAACACCGAGAACGTCTGCGGCGCACCCGGTAAGGACCGCGTCCTGGAGAAGCTGCCCGGGACCGGCTGGTACCGGTGGCACTGGTTCTGCCAGCGGCACCGCGACCACGCCGCCCGCGTCCGCGCCCAGGTCCAGGAGCAGAACGAGCGAGCGCCCGAGCCGATCCCGAACGCCGGCGGCCTGCTGCCCTGTTACTACGAGGCCGACTGGGTCCGTCTGTACCGGCACTACACCTGGGAGGGCTGGGAGCCGCCCGTGTACGGCGTCCGCGCCGACGACTGGCCCGTCCCCGGGAAGGAACCCGTGCCCCCGCG
The DNA here is from genome assembly GCF_013364155.1 of Streptomyces sp. NA02950. Classification (NCBI taxonomy): domain Bacteria; kingdom Bacillati; phylum Actinomycetota; class Actinomycetes; order Kitasatosporales; family Streptomycetaceae; genus Streptomyces; species Streptomyces sp. NA02950. Next base: position 43,195 of record NZ_CP054917.1, read on the forward strand.
GGCGCGACTGCGGCTGGTCATCAGCAGCGACGAACCGGAGGACGCCTGACCATGCGCATACCCGTGAGCTTCCTGCACCAGTGGCGCCCCCAACAGCCGCACAGGCGGGGATACCTGCCCGGCGACGGGGTCATGCCGTACCTGAAGGAGACCAACCACTCCACCCGCATCCGGCCGGGCACCATCATCGTGTTCGGGGAGCGGAAGGCGTACGAAGTCGTCGAGGTGAACGAGCGGCCGGTGGATCTGTGGCCGGAGCACTTCCAGCAGGAGTGGGCACGGTTCACCCAGTGGTGGGCGGAGCAGGTCGTGTCCGGCCGGGAGATGGGCGATCAGCCCGAGCGCGCCACCTGGGAGCACCGCCCCCTGGTCCTCGTCATACGCCCCGCCGACCAGCCCACCGCGAAGCCGAAGCACTACGCCGTACGCGCCAGCCGCCCGTTCTTCGTCCTGGATGAGCACTACAGCGTCTGCCGTCTGTGCAACGAGATCCCGCCGTGCACCCACGTCACCACCGAGGCCATGGTCGACCTCGAGATGGCCAACACCGACCGGCTCATGGCGATCCCGGCCGGCCACTGCCTTGGCTGCGGCGAAGCCATCACGGCCCGGATGAAGGCCGTACGGTTCCCCGGCCCCAACCTCTGGCGCCCCGACCTCGGTTCCGACTCCGCCGTCTTCCACGCCCGCAGCACCTGCGACGAGTACGTGTCCGCCTACCGGCGCCAGTGGGAGGAGAAGGGCCACGACGAGCTGCAGCCCCAACTCCCCGAGGACAGCCCGTGACGCCCGCGGCGCCCGGCCCGTGCGTGCTGCTCATGGCTCCCAGCGGCGCGGGGAAGTCCACGCTCGCCGAGCAGTTGGCGCGCGAGCTGGGCGCGGCCGTCGTCAGCTACGACGCCCATCAGCGGCGGATGCCCGGGGACACCGGCGTCGAAGCGGTGACCGAGGACGCACTGACGGCGGCATGGGCGGAACTGGCGACCCACTGCGCGGCCGGGACGCCGGTGGTCGTGGACGGAACCCACTCGCAGCCGGAGCGCCGCGCCCGCGTCCACGCGATCGCGACCGCGCACGGCCGCGCCACGATCCTCCTTGTGCTGATGGTGCCGCTGACGGAGTGTCTGGCCCGGCAGCAGTCGCGAGGCCGGAAGGTCCCGGCCGCCGACGTGACCCGCCAGCACACGGCCATTACCACCGCCCTGCCCACCCTCGACGCCGAGGGCCACGCGGCCGTGATCCGGCTGGACGACGCCGTGCTCACCGACGCGTGCCGGGCCGCCATCCACGCCCCGCGGCGGCTGTCGCGATGACCACCCAGCGCGACGACCAGACGAGCCTGCCCATCCCCGTCACCCGCGACCGGCCCGTCGTGAAGTGCCTCGACTGCAAGACCCCGCTCACCAACCGCAAGTCCCGCCTCTGGGGCCGGGGCGAGAAGTGTCGGCACGACCTGACCTCGGCCCCCAGCCCGGGCCGCTTCGACGTCGAGCAGGACGAACTCCCAGACGCGTGATGCGGCACGTACTAAGGGACGGCACGTTCATCCTGGCCGAGGCATATAGTCGCTCCTGGCGGCGCACGACCGTCGGCATCCGTGATGGGATCGAGAGCCCACGCCAGATCCCGGCATCCGGACAGGTTGTCTCTGACACATCGTGCGATGACCAGCGTCCGCTCATGAGCGGTACGCGCGTGGGGCGTACCGGCATGGAGTGATGGACCTGATGTCCAAGAACCGCGCCCGCGACCGGGCAGCCAAGGCAGAGATGGAACGCACCGGCGCCCGCCGCGCCAAAGCCGTCCGCAAGGTCGACACGACCGGCCAGGACAGCCCGTACCCCGTCAGCCTGGTCGACGACAACGGTGAACGTTGGTACCTGCAGTCCGGGCAGGCCAACGCCTACGGCACCCGCAGCCTCGACTGGAGCGAGTCCCGCACGTACGAGGAGATCACCGAGCAGGCCGGGCCCGTCCGGCACATCGACGTCCCCGCCGACGACGACTTCCCGCGCATCCGCCAAGCGCTCACGGACGCGGGGCCGACTGCGCTGTCCACCCTCATCGCCGCCCTGCACGCTGCGGCGACCGCCGCCGAGGAAGCCACCGGCCGGCCGGAGGACCTGGTCGCTGGCCGCCCCGGCTCCACCGAGTCGGTGATCGTGCTGCAGATGACCCTGGACGTCGGCCCCCGCGTACCCGCCACGTCCATCGACCCGGCCTCCCTCGAAGTCATCGCGCCGATCCTCACCCGCTGGGTGACCGGGGAGACCGTCGTCGAGGTGGCCGAGAACCTGGCGCACGTCCTCGGCGGGCTTGTCGACGGGCTCGGCTGGCACGGCATCACCGACCCGTGGACCCGCCGCAACGTCGCGCCGTACGCCAGCTGGGCCACCAGCCACAGCAGCAACCCGGTGGGGGCGCACCGGGCCCGTGCCGCCGCGGAACTCCTCGATGAGGCCGAGGAAACCGTCGCCTCGACCGCGTTCCTGCTGGACGCCTCCATGCCCAGCGAGCCAGACCCCGGCCTGGTCGGCGACTCCACCATGGAGCAGCTCTTCGCCGCCCTGGTCGCCCGCGCCCTGCACACCTTGGACCGCGACGGCGCCGAATACCCGGCCCGCGCTGACGTGTTCGTCCTGCCTCCCGGCATCACGGACCGGCCCGACGACGCTCCGCCCGGCTGGCGTCGTGTCGCCGCCTTGGTCGTGGTGACCGCCCGCCGACCGTGGGAACTCGACGAAGACGAGGACCAGCGCGTCATCACCGACGCCTTCCGGGCAGTACGAGACGCTCTCAACCGCTACTGGCCGGGCCTGCCCGAAGAACACGAGCACGCCGCGCTGTCCCTGGACATGCTGGCCGCGCTGCGTGGCCAGTTCACCGCCGAGGCCGTGCGCGAGGTGTACCGGGACCTGGTCGGCTCGGCCGTGTACCACACGTACACCCTGGGAGCCGACCCGGAGTTGGATCCCAGCGGTCAGCCCCCCGCCTGACCCCACGGGGCCGGGTGCCGACGGGGGATGCAGCACCCGGCCCCGCACCGACCGTACAGCTTGTGCATCGCCGAGAGCTGTACTTGCCGACTTGGACTTCACGATGACTCGACACCCGTACGCTTCTGCCATGCGCCGCGACATCTACACGCCGGTCAACGCCGAGGACGAGTTCGACCGCGCCGTGGCGCGGCGGAACGGAATCCGGCTCAGCATGTACGCGGACGCGCTCCGCTACAGCCGCGACCCCGACGCCATGATCTGGCACGACGCGCTCAAGTGGTCCGTGGCCGCGCATAGCGACGGCCCGCCCACTGAGGCAGCGCATCGCACGCTTGAGGACCGGTTCGGCCCCCGCCTCGATAGCAGCAGCGACCCGGAGGCCCCGGTCTGGTCCGACGCGCTCCGCTGGGCGGCGCAGTACTTCCGCGGCGAGCCCACGGCGCCGAAGGAGTTCTTCGACCGGTTCGCCGTGGCGCCGGCGTACCAAGGCGGCGAGCCGCCCGCGGAAGCCCTCGTCGTGTACCAGACCGTCCGGGCCGCCGTTGAACTTGCCAGGCTCGCCGAGGCGATGACGGCCGCCGGGCAGCACTCGGCGCCGATCGCACGTCAGGCCGAGCAACTGCGTGCCAGCGCCCGCCAGCAGGCCGAGGAGCTGGGCATGCGCGGCCTGCTGCAAGAAGTCGACCGCCGTCTGGGCAATGACTCGACGGCGGCAGCGTGAGTAAGACTCCCGTCGCCAACCGCTCCAGTCGCCTGCGTCGACTCGCCGGCACTCTGGGCGAGAAGTACCAGCTCGACTGGAGTCGAGGCGAGCACATCGAGCCCGAATACGACGACGCCCGCCGGGAGTGGACGTACCGCTGGACCGACGGCCCCACCGTCGAGCAGATACGGCGCGCCGCCCGCAAGGCTGACCGGGAGGCCACCGATGGCCTGGTCTACCGGCGCGAACTGTCCCAGCAGACCGTCGCGCTCGGGGCCATCCGGCTGGCCATGGACCCCGCCACCGGGGTCGACTTCCGCGACCGCCCGTCCATCACACCCAGCGCCGTCGCGGAACTGTGGCGCACCGTCTCCAAACCGCACCCGCGCGACGCTCGCGAGACGGCGATGGTCACTGCGATCCTTGCGGAGGCCAACGGCGACCGCGGCCGTAACTGGGCGCAGGACTACGACATCTGCAAGCTCGTCCAGGAACAGGGCCTGGCCACTTTCCTGCGACGTGCTGGCGTCGAGCTGAGCCCGATCGAGCGGCTGACCGAGCGCTATGCCCCGCCCCGTGCATCCCTGGCCTGGTCGCACCGCCTCGTTCCGATGACGGCCCTGGAGGCGTTCAGTGCTGTCCAGGCCAATCCGACGGCGAGAGCCGACGCCGTGGCGGACGCGTTGACCCTGCTGCCGACACTGCACGCCGAACTCGACCAGGCCGCCGCCGAGCTGCAGAGCAGGGTCACTGGCGAAGGGGCGGCCTCGTAGTCTCGCCCCCGTTGGCGCCCGGACCGAGCCGGTGCCTGCCCCGCTCGTCAATGACGACGGGCGGGCAGTCGGGACAGGAGAAGAGATTCAGCGTGCCGATCCAGCGCCATCCCGCCTCCCACAAGGGGCGGTACTGCGCCGGCGCAGGCTTCGCGGTGCTCGCGCCGCAGGCGCCGCACTTCAGCATGTCGGCAGCCGCGGCCGTGACCTCCTGGGTGGTGACACTCATGCAGGGAGACTAGCGGTCTCCGCGGGAGGCGCTTCCGGCCGGTCATCTGCGGCGTAGCATGATCGCCGCGGTGAAACGGCCGCGCCCAGCACGAGGAGGAGGTCCCTTCCGGTGGACTGGCTCATCGCCGCCGCTCAGCAGCCCAGCACGAGCACCAGCCCTGTCTGGCTCGCACCTCTCCTGGGCGGCGTCGGAGCGGTATTGGGCGGCAGCCTGACCTCAATGGTCGCCTGGCGCGTTCTGTCCGACACGAAGCAGGCCCGCAAGCGCGCCGAGGAGAAGGAGGCGGCGGCGACCATCACTGCCGCACTGCTGGAGGTGCGCCAGATCTACCGGAACACCGATGTCGGGTCCGGGCCGGCGCCCGAGGACTTCGAATACTGGTCGGATTACCTCCTCTCGAAGCTCGGCAAGGCGGAGGTCGCCGTCATGGCGTTCCGCAGCGAGGCTCTGCGTACGCGCCTCACCGCTTCGCTGGATCTGCTGATCTGGGGATCCCACGACGCGCGACTGCTGTACGAGACCCGCCTCGGCAGTTCACGCGCGGTGGCGTACGCGGCGCACCAGGACGCGATGGCCTGCCTCGGCGCGACGCTGCGCGGGGAGAAGCTGCCCGAGGCGACAAAGGCGTGGAAGGAGGCCGACGGCCATATGCAGTGGATGGCCGAGGAAGAACGACGGGCCACAGAAGAGGAATAGCGCCCGGCACCAGGCAGCGGGGTCAGAAGGCCGCGGCCGGCTGCTGCCCGGACGGCCACGTGCAGCCCTCGCACCGCCCGTTGCGGTCGTGGCCCGCCGTCTCCCAATGCGTGTGCTTCAGCCGCCAGAACGCCTCCCGGTACGCCTCCCGGGCCCGCCGGCACCATTCCCGCTCCGCGGCGTCGAGGTGAGACCAGCACGCCCCCGGGTCGTCGACCTCGACGAAGCCCTCTGGCCACTCCGCAGCCTGCCGCGTGCAGGCCCGGCCGTCCTGCCGGGCCCGCACGCACAGTGGCTTCTCGAGGCCGAGCCGTCCTCCCCACGGCGGGGCGTGGAAGCGTACCCACTCCGCTGGCAGCGTCCGTACGACGCCCGGCGGCGGCAGCCGCACGTCCAGGTGCAGTCGGCCGCGGACGGCCCCCTGCCCTGCGGGCTCGTGGTCGACGGGCACACCGGTCGACGCCCACGTTCCGGTCAGCCGCTCGGCGATGGTCTGCAAGGTCGCTGCGTCGCTGGCCACGATGTCGACCACGGCCAACCCGGGCGCGGACACGAGCGAGGGGGTGATGTCTCCCATGCCGTACGAGACCCCAACCGACGGTCTGCGGTTGCTGTCACCCGGCAGGGTTCACCCGGCCGAGTGCACGCGAACGGGCCGAGGGCCGAAGTGCCCGCCACGGCGCGGGGCTTGTCCACTACCCTGGTGTCTGGTCGCCCGGCTGCGGACGGCCCTGGCCCGAGTAGTCCGGCCCGTGACCGGATGGCGACGACAGCCCGAACCCGCTCAGCGGGAATCTGCGGCAGTGAATCGACAGTGTCCGCTTCCAGGCTCGCCCTGTACGCCAGGCGTGCCCGGGTCACGGGGCCGTGCGCGCAGCGAGGGGACCAAGTGGGAGCCAAGAACCAGGCGTTGAAGAACGCCGCCCGCCGACGCGCGGAGGAGACCGGCCAGTCGTACGAGGCCGCGCTGAAGGACGTGCGTCGCGAGTACGAGCGCGGCGGCCTCGGCGAGGACGACCACCAGGAGCCGATGGGCTTCGACGAGGCGGCCGACGCCGACGAGCACCGACCGCGGACCGGAACCACCGGCTACTTCGTGGCCTGGGGGGTGCAGGAACTCCTCGGTACGGAGCAAGTCCGTGAGGTCGTCGAGCACGGCGAGAAGTGCGGCCAGCCCGGCGCCGCCGACCCGATCCTGTGCCACCTGTGCGACCGGCGGATTGACGTCACCCGGGAGCCGGAAGTCCACCTGGGCCTGGCGCTGATCGAGGTCCCGGTCCCCGGCCGGCCGCGCCCCAAGGAGACAATGGTGCCGGTGTGGACGCACGAGCAGTGTGGCCGGACCCGCGTCTGGGCCTGGTCCCAGCTCTCCCTGGAGCGGCGTCGGCGCGGCCTTCCTGTGGACACGGCGTCCCTGCCGCCCAAGCAGCGCCGGCGGGGCGCCCGCACGGTGGAGGACTACTACGTGTTCACCCAGCCGGAGAACAGCCCGCCCCTCTTCTACCTCCAGCCCGGCAGCCCGCACCGCCACGGCCCGGCCGGGTTCCGCGCGGACCGGCTCAGCGACGGCCTGCCCGCGCTGGACCTCTCCCGGGAGGAGGCCCGCGCGCTGCCGGAGTGGTCGATCGCCGCCGACGACACCGGCCTGCTGCACATCGCCCGGCAGGGCACCGGCCGCTGGTACCAGCCGCCCGCCCCGTGGACGCCCTCCGCCGACTGGCTTGCCGCCGCGCACTACCACCGCAGCGCCATCGTCCTGACCGCCCCGGCCGACACGGTGCCCACCGAGCAGCTGGAGGCCAGCACGGGCGACCTGAGCATCCTGCTCGACGCCGGCCGCCTCGAGGTGCTGTTCGGTGCCCGCATGACCGTCGACTTCGTCCCGGCCGCGGCGACCGGCGAGGGCGCCCGGTGACCGCGCGGGAGCTGTACGGGTCCGTGTACGAGGGCGTGCCCGACTCCACGGCCGTGCCCACCGGACTGCCGACAATGGACGGCACCCTGCCCGCGCTGATCCTCATCCCGAACGCCGACGTCACCGACGCTGAGGTCCGCGACTTCACCGCCCGGCACCGGTTCGCCTCCCGGGAGGAGACCGCCCGCGCTGCCGACTCCCAGGCCCGCTGGTCGCTGGAACCCGACGGCCGCGTGAGCATCACGTTCCTGTCCGACGAGGGGGCCGCCCGGATCGTGCTGCCGGCCGATCCCCGGATCACGAACTGGACGTCCTTCGCCCGGCTGAGCGGCGGCAGCATCTCCGTGATGCTGCTCCCCGGCCTGGAGTCGGCGGACCTGCAGACGATCGGCCGGCACCTCGCCCGGCCCGACGGCGAGTACTGGCACCTCAGCGTCGGCTGCATCCCCGCCTGACGCCCACTGTCGATCACCACGCCACTGTCAGTGGCGCCCGGCATGCTGAACGTGCCCAGCTTCGGCCACGAGTAGGGGAAGGAACGCGATGACGGACACCGTGCTGGAGACGGCTACGGATGAGACGCTGCCGGAAGCCCTCGGCGCATGGCGGCTCGCCGAACTCCTGGCCGAGCGCCTCGACGCGAAGGTGACATCCGCCGACATCGAGGAGCTCGTCGCGCGCGGCCACCTGAAGGTCGCCGACTACTTCAAGCGGCGCCCGATCTACGCCGTGGCCGATGCACTCGCCCTCGACGCCGACCTCGTCCGCCGGGTCGTCACCGACCGCACCGAGTGGCAGGCGGCCTCCCTCACACGGGACGAGGCCAGCGCCCGGATCGGCTGGCACTGGCGCGACATCCAGCGCATGGGCAGCGAAGGCCGCGTCACCGTCGGCAAGGACGGCCGCTATCTGACCGCCGACATCGACCGGTTGCCCGTCGAGGCCGACGGCGAGCAGTTCATCACCGCCCAGGCCGCCGCCGACGTCCTGGAGATCCGGCACCCGGCCGACTGGCGGTACGTAGAGGCCGCCGGGTGGGTACGGCCCGCGGACACGTACGAGCGCGAGGTCGGCCGGCACCGCACGGTCACGGTCGCGTTGTTCAGGCTGGCCGATGTACGAGCCGTACGGGAGATGCCCGGTGTGGACTGGGAATCGGCCCGGGGACTGCCCAAGGGGACGCCCTCCCCCTTGCGGGAGTACGCCCGGCTCGCCCCCACCCGCGCTGCCGTCGTGAAGGGGTTCGCGCAGGCCCTGGCCGACCGGCACGGCGTCGAGGTCTGGGCGTGGAACTCGCCCTATTCCGGGGCCTGGGAGCTGGACTGGGCACGTATCGACGGCGCCCCGACCAAGGACCAGGTCCGCCAGGAGCTGGCCGACGACCCCCAAGCCGCCTCCTACGCCGGCGAGATCACCCTCTGCCCGACATGGGGGCGCATCACCCGCAAGGCCCGCGAACTGCTGCAGCCCGACGTCGCTGTAATCCTTGATACAGAGACCACGAAGCTCTACGGGCAGACCGTCGAGATCGCGGTGATCGATGCGGCGACCGGGAAAAAGCTCATGGACACGCTCGTACGCCCGACCGAGAAGATCAGCCTCGGTGCGTACTGGGTGCATGGCATCTCCGATGACGATGTGGCCGACGCCAGGCCGTGGGAGAAGGTACTGCCCCGGCTGCGGAAGGTCACCAAGGACCGCGTCATCTGTGCCTACAACAGCGAGTTCGACTCGTCCGTCGTGGTCGGCGACACCCGCCGCGCCGGCAAGAAACCGCTCCACCTCGCCGACGACGCGAACTGGTACTGCCTGATGGAGGCGTACGCCCAATGGCTGGGCTCCTCCCGGTGGCGGCGCCTGGGCGGAAGTCACCGGGCAGCTGGCGACTGTGCCGCCGCGCGCGACGTGCTGGTGCGCATGTCCAAGGGCCGCGGCACCGCCTTCACCCCGCAGCAGCCCGGGCCCGGCGACCCGGTGCCCGGGCCGCCCGCCCAAACCGCCCTGGCCGCCACCGTGCCCGGACAGCTGGCCAGTGAGACGGCGCCCGCGTAGCCGTTCCCGAACCGACACCCCAACCCCGTTGCACCAGCGGGGCGATACACGGGAACCTGGTCGGGCGCGAGGCTCTGCGCACCACGGGAGCGGGACCGGGCGGGTCTGCCGAGGCAGCCGCCACTGCAGCGGTCTCCGGTGTCACCGAGGGGTTCGAATCCCCTGCTGGGGCCTCGCGCGTACCTCTTTCTGGCACCCGCCGGTAAATCCCTGCCCCGCCCACCCCGCGTGGCGTAGCCTGGGCACACACCGACGCGCGGTGGAGCAGCTCGGTAGCTCGCTGGGCTCATAACCCAGAGGTCGCTGGTTCAAATCCGGCCCGCGCTACGAGATCCGGCCCCCCAACATCATGTTGGGGGGTCGGAGTTGTCAGGTGGCGATTCCTACGCGCTGACCGTGGCCGTCGCGGATGCAGAGGTCGCGATGCGCATCCCACTGCCGTCGTACTCCACGACTTCGCCCGGCAGGATCAACAGCCCCGGCTCGCCGTCCTCCCACGCCGAACCAACCCGGCGCACCTGTACCGCCGGGCCCCGCGCGCCGGCCATGAACACCGTCGGGTCGACCTCCCAGCCGTGCTGAGCAAGCCACGCCTCCAGAGCCGCGGAGTCCTCGCTGCTCGCCCCCCGCGGCCACTCGTACGTACACGTCACTGCCGTTCCCCCAGTCCGTAAGCGGATCCGCGGCCGATCCTGCCATCGCGCACCGACAGGCCAGCCGACACCGCCTGCCGCCCTACACCCCGCAATGCCTGCGAACAGGAGGAGAATCCGGGGCCTCTGTGCCGCATTCGCAGGCGTGTCCGCGCGGCGGTGCCTTCGAAACATCGGCCCGACAGCTGTGGCGGGCGATCGGTTCACGCTTCCCGGTGGATCACCAGGCCGCCGTCCTTCGTCCAGGTCCGCAGCGGTTCCCGCACCCCGCCGGCCTCCGCCCACAAGGTGATCGTCACCCCGGCCATGCTGCCGTGCGAGCCCACGAAGCCGAGGAACTTCTCCAACGCCACGGCGCCGTCCGTCCACGTGCCCGTCACGGCCGGGCCGTCCTTCCGGAAGGTCACCGCGACATGGAACTCCTCGGCCTCGACCGGCTGTCCGGGGGCGGGACCGATCACTGCTGGGCCGCCTCGGCGCGCCGCTTCTCCGCCACCTTGTGCCAGGGGTTCTCCGCCCTCGTCTGGGCGCGGTCCAGGTACTCCTTCTTGACCGTGGCGGAGCCCTCTTTCCACCGGCCCTGCTTGGTCGGGTCCCCGCCCGCGTCCGCGATCTCCTGAGCGCCGCCGCGCCGCAGCCCGTGCGCGGTGATCTTGTGCCAGTCCTTCAGGCCCGCCTTGTACGCCCGGCCGCGTACCCAGTCGTTGACGGCGTCGCCGGTGACGTAGTCGCCCCGCAGGGTCGCCGTGGACCGGTTCTGTAGCGTGCCGGCCGACGTCAGGGCGCGCAGCAGCGGTCCGTTGCGGACGCCGAGGCGGTGCAGGCAGTTCAGCCAGTCCCGTACGGCCTCCACCGGGTCGTAGAGCGGGTTGTCCGGGTCCGCGGGGATCCACGTCTCCTGGCCCTCGGCCGCCTGGTCTGTTTTGGAGAAGGCGACCCACTCGGCGATGCCGTCCTCCTCGACCTCCACGTCCTCGATGTCCAGGTCGGCCAGCTCGATACGCCGGTTGAGCGCGGCCCGGCCGATCAGCAGCGCGCACCGGTCCCGCAGGCCGATCGGGTGGCGCAGGTCGCAGGTGCCGACCATGGCCTCCAGCATCGGCCGGGTGATGGGCGGCGCCTTGCGGACCCGGTTGCGCTTGCCCCAGTCCTTGCGGTGCTCGTTGAGCATGCCGCGGGCCTCGGTGTTGTCCGGCTTCAGGTCCGGCGGCATCCAGGTCCGGACGCCGCTCATGTAGGTGCTGATGGTGTTCGGGGACATGTCCCGGGCGATCATCCCGGCGACCCACTCGACGTACGTCGCCGTCGTGCACGGCCGGGCGACTCGCCCCATGGCCTCGCACCACTCGGCGAACAGGCGCCGCTGGTTGGTGTAGTTGCGGTTGGTGTTCTTCGGCTTGGACTTGTTCTGCAGCCGCTCGGCGGTCGCCGGGGACACCTCGAAGTCGCGCCGCGTGTACGAGGGGGCGTCTGCCCGGGTCGCCAGGTCCTGGCCGGGGTAGAGGATCGTGTGTCGGTCCACCGGGGGCTTGGCGGGTGCCGCCGGGGTGAGGGTGGTGGGCAGCAGTTCGTCGTCGACGATCTCGGCGTCGACCACCTCGACGACTTCGAGGTCTGCGCCTTCGGTGTCGTGGGCCGTGGTCATGGCGTCACCGAGCCGCGGCCGGGGCGGGAGCGACGGGCATGGGTGGGCAGCCTTTCGGGAGCGGGCGGCGCCGGGAGCAGGCGCTTCCTTACTAGTTGATCACTGTTTGTGCTGGTAAGCGGTGTGTTGGGCGGCACACCGCGCCGGTCAGTGTGTTGCGCTGGGGTCCCGGTTCTCCTCCACGACCAGGTCCCGCCAGGTCGGGGCGAACTCGGCGGTGTAGTCCGGGTGTTCGTGCCAGCGCCGGGCGATGTGGCGCAGCATCTCCCACGCCTCCTCCGCGCGGGTCTGCCGCACCGCCTGGTCGGTGTGTGTCCGGATGCCGGTGCGCATCAGGTCGCCGGCGGCTGCTGCCCGGCTGGCCAGGTACTGCAGGGCGTCCAGCGCGAGTGCGGTATCGCTCCCGGCAGGCACGCCGCGGCGGGCTTCCTCCAAGCGGGCCTGAACGAAGGAGTCGATGCGGTCGTACAGCTCCGGGAGCATCGGGTGCCGTACGTCGGCGGAGGCGGCCATGCTCAACTCCCCTCCGGCTGGGCCTGGTCGGTTGGGTGGCCGATGGACGGCTCGCGCTGGGTGAGGACGACGGCGACGGACTCGAGCACCCGCCAGGCGAGGTGGTGCAGTTCGCCATCGTGTCCGGTGATGCTGTCCGCCGACCCGGCCTCCCGGCTGTCGAGGGCCAGGCGCAGCGCGTCGGACGTCATCGCGAGGCGCCCCAGGGCCTGGTCCTCGTCGTACGCGGCCGGGGTGGGATCGTCGGGGAGCCCCTCGAGAAGCCGCCGCAGGTCGGCGTCGGGGACCGTGGTCGTCGGCCGGTTGTCGAGCAGGGCGCCGCGGAGCGTCTCGGCGAGGGGGACCGCCCGCGGCGGGATGCGGTCCGGGTCGGCGCGGCGCGCGGCGAGGAAGCGGCTGAAGACATCGGGGTCGAAGGTCATGGGCAGTCCTTGTTCGGCCGCCGCCAGCGCCGCGGCGGAAATGCCGTGGGCGTGGCGGCAGTTGGGGTCCTGGCAGGCGTGCAGGTCGCCCGCGGGCCAGTAATACAGCGGGGTGCCGTGGACGGGGCAGCGGCAGGCAGCGCCGCACCAGTGAGTCTGGCGTACGGCGGCCGTCACCGGGAGCCCGAGGCGATGTTCTGGGCGCCGGCCACGCCCTCGCTCAGTGCGGTGAGTTCGCGGCGTACGTCCTCGTGCTCGGCGGTGCCCACCAGTGCGGCGGACAGCATCTGCGCGACCGGGTCAGTGGTCGGGTGCTCGCCCCGGTGGATGGCGCGCAGCCGGTGGAGGCTGACGACGTCCCAGGCGCGGTCGCTGGACTCCCGTACGGCCTCGGTCGCCTCACGCGCGGTCTGGAGTGAGCGCAGGAAGTCGACCAGGTCGTGGCTCTGGAGGTGCTCGCGCACCCTGGTCTCCAGCTCGGCCGGGTCGCTGGGGTGGGTGACGGGGTCGTCGTGGTGCCAGTCGCAGTCGTCCAGCGGGCAGGCGACGCAGGTCCAACCGGCGCTGAACAGGGCCCGGCTGTAGTGCGGGGCCCGGCCGCGGTCGGCTTTCCACCTGCCGGCGTGCTCGGCCGCCTGGAGCGCGGCGGTCGCGTCGCTCATCTCGGCGTGCTCCTTCATTCGGGGGCGGGAAGGCCGACGAGGTGGCGTGGAGGCTCGTCGTCGCCGTAGGCCAGGGCGAGTTGGTGGATGACGGCGGTGAGGCCGGGCAGCAGGGTCCGCGCACCGCTCTCGTTGGGCAGGGTGAAGCCCTCGAGGTCGAAGTTCAGCGCCCAGGACTGCAGGAAGCTGTCGTCGCGCCGGGCCTGGGCGGAGGCCGCCTTGTACAGGTCGAGGATGCGCAGCACCGCCTTGTGCAGCTCGGGCGCCTCGCCGGCCGGGGTGTTGGCGATCGTCTCGCGCAGCCAGGCGGCGGTCTCGGCCGTCCGGTCCGGCAGGGGGTCCGTCACTGCATCTCCATTCGCTTCGCGGGGGCCGTGCGTGGCCGCCGGTCCCCCGCGCAGAATCGCTCTGGGACAAGCAGCCTCGTATAAGGGAATTTATACGAGCCTGATTACGGCTTGGTGCCGAACAGGGCCTCCAACACGCGTAAGGCCCGCTCGCGCACCGCCGGATCCGGATGCGACACCGCCACCACCAGGACCAGCGCGACGGTGAAGGGCAGAACGGCCAGGGCGGAAGGTGTGATCTCCATGCCGTCGAACGTAGGGTGCGGTGCTGTCGCGCTGGAAGACGTGCAGCTGTAGCGAGTTGTAGCGGAATACGCGCTACAGCTGTCGCGCAGTTGCGCGACACCGGAATTCACCCGATCGGGGCGCGCGCCGTGGGCTGACGCAGCCGCCGGGCGTCAGTAGCCTGGCAACGCCAGGCCCCGCTCGGGCCACCGGGCACCAAGTTCACCGTCGGGAACTCGCGTCGGTCCGCCGCGGCGGCAGCGGGAACACGGCCGGCACGATGCGGAACAGCGCCACCGGCCACGCCACCAGCAGCAGGGCCACCAGGCCGGGCAGGTTGTGCTCCAGGCCCCACAGGTCCGGGCTCGAACTCGCCGATCCCGCCGGGCGGTTCTTCACGAAGAACACGGTGACGGCCGACATCACCAGCCAGTTGGCGAGCCAGAGCATCAGCAGCGCGGAAGGCGTCATGGGATGAACCTACCCGCGCTGGCGCCTGCTGTGGCCCTTGCCGTACAGGTGGGTTGGAGCCACCCGATTGGGTGTCCGCTCCGGCACTCGCGAAGATCGAAAAGCCGCTGGCGGCTCTCTCGCGGCCTGGCAGTCCCTCCGGCACCGCGCCATACCGGCGACTGCGAGTTCGGCCGCGCACGGTGCCGTTCTGGAGGCCGATTTTCGCCCGATTCCCCGAAATTGATCTTTCCGGCGCGGGGCTCGACTTCCACATTACAACGTTGCGTTGTAATGTTGGGCTTAGCGAAGACAGATCGACGCAAGGAGCACCCGATGGAGACTCAGCACTGCCCCTCGACGTACAGCCGGGAGCGGGAGGACGACCGCACCACCTACACCTGCATCCGGGAGGCGGGGCACCCCGGAACGCACAAGGCGGGTCTCACCGAGATGGTCACCTGCTACTCGGCGTACCGCGAGCCCATCCAGGTCGAGGCGGAGATCGGCTGGGCGGACTGGGAGGCGTTCCTCGCGGCGCAGCGCACCGCGCCCGACGACCGGCTGCTGGAGCTCGGCGCGGCTCTGGTCGACAAGCACGACTTCTACGAGGACATGCTCACCCGGCAGCCTCGCTACGCGGCGCTGACCTCCGCCTGATGACCCCGTACCCGCGGCGGTGCCCCGACGACCACGTCGGGGCACCGCCGTTGCCGATGAACGGGCCGCCCCGGATCTCACGCACTGGTCCACGGCGTCGAGCCCGGTGATTGCGGCGCAATCGCAGGTCGCCCGCCGTGGCGAACTCTGCGCCCTCCTCTGGGAGTACGCCGCGCGAAACCACGATGACCTTCCCAAGAACAAGCTACTTCGACCACCCGGGCCCGGTGCCCGCTGCGGGAGCACCCACCTCCAAGTGGTCAACGCCTTGACCACCCTCGGCCAGGGCGCGCCGCACCAGAGGCAGCGACAGTACTCCGCAGGTCCGCCGGCCCAGCTCGCGCTTCCCCGCGCCCGCCGCGTGTTCGGCGCGCAGCGCTTCGCCGAGGCGCTCGAGGGCCCGAGCCTCTGCGTCCCGTGCCGCCCGAACCTCCTCCAGAGCTTCGTCCACGCTCAGTGGGTGGTCAACGCCTTCACCACCCGCTTCCTGCACCGTTTCTGGCCCCTGGCCCTTCTCCGGTGCGCCGCGTCCCGGCGGATCATCCCGGCCCTTAAAGGGCCCGTACCGGAAGCGCCGCTCGCCGGTCAGCTCTTCTTCGTGGGCGTCGACCAGCTTCCGCAGCCGGGTCTCGTACCAGTCGGTGAAGATGTCCTCCACCTCCCAGTCCCGCGCCCGCGGCCATCCGGCGTCCTCCTCCAGGGCAGCCATGAACGCCTTGTAGAGCGGATGTCCCCACTGGCGCGGGTGCTTACCGCAGTCCTGCTCACATACCGCACACAGCACCGGCCACGGGTCCTTGAAGACGCCCTGGGGGAAGTCGTCGGACATCACCGATACGGCCAGCACCCCGGCCTCGGGGCGCGCGGCATCGACGAGGATCTGCATCGACGGACCGGGCAGCCACGCCTGCACCAAGGTGCCCCCGCACTTTGGGCAGTACGGAACCGATGGATCCAGGCCGCGGCGGCGGCGCACCTCCGCCCCTGCGCTCGCTTGCCTCCCACGCCGCTTCGACCTCTTCCGCGCCCGCGCCTTCGCCATCGGCCACCTCCGGCGCCACAGCCTAGAAGCCTGTCGCCGTCCGGACGGCCATGATGGGGGACGTGAACCCCCGTGACCTCGAACTCACCCTCGCCGCCGCCCGCGCGGTCGGACCCTGCCCGCCCGGCGAGGAGGCCGCGTGGACCGAGCAGGTCCGCGCCCGGGCGGTCCACCTCTACACCCTCGCCGACACCGTCAGCGGAGACCTCCAACGCCTCGACTCCGCAAAGCAGTTCACGGCCACCCTGCTGACCGTGCGCGTCGAGGCCACCAGCACCCGCGGCATCCTCGTCGTACGCAACACCTCCGGCGAACTCGAGCGCCTGCGCACCGACCGCGGCGACAGCGACGCCGGCCGGGCGATGATTGAGCGGGCCCGGGCCCTGGTGGGGCACCGGCTGCGGGTGTACCGCCTCAACGAACAGATGGCCTCCAACGCCAAGCTGCAGGTCCGCACCGTCGTCCACCTCACCGACCACGGCCCGGACACCGACCCGATCCACGAGCACAGCGCCAAGGACAACGTGCTGGCCGCCGCCGAGGGCGACAAGGACGCCGCCCGCCGGGCCTGGCAGGACGCCGGGCTGCCCGAGACCGGCTCGGTGTCCGTGTCCCAACTCGCCGCCGCCCTGGCCCAGCTTCCCGCCGCGGAGGACACACCGTAGAGCCGGACCCGGCCCTACGATGGCGGCCTGGGTCCGGCCCCGATACCTGCGGGGCCGGACCCAGGCCGTTGTTGCCGGGCGTCAGGCCGCCGCGGACGCGCCCTCGCCCGGGGCTGCGACCGGCCCGCGGTCGACGCCGGCGGGGGCGACCAGGCGCTCGAGGAAGGCGCCGATCAACTCGACGGGCACCTCGCCGGTGAAGGTCGCCGTCCAGAAGCGGGGCTTGGCGAGGACCGCGTGTCCCGGCTCGCCGGGCAGGAAGCCGACCGCCTGGACCTTCCACAGGACGTCGGTGGTGGCGTACTCGGCGGCCTCGGGCTGGAACACCAGCCGGGCCTGCCCGCCGGGAGCCACGACCTGGGTGTTGGAGGACGGGTCGGTGTGCGGGGTCCAGCCGGCCGCTGTCAGGACGTTGAACGCGACCGCGGGGTCGCCTTCGTCCGCCAGGAGCGCCGGGACGTTCGTCGTCATGCCGTAAGTCCGTTCCTTCGGGGCGGGCGGAATTACCCGCCGCGTTTTCGGGTGGCCAGGAACGTAGCTCGCCCTCGGGAACAACATCAACGGCCTCTGAAAAAACGTGAATTCGGCATTCTACGGGGATATCGAGTGCTCTTTCGGACGCGGCCTCGCCGCCCGCGCCCAGGCTCGTCACCACAGGTGGATGGCCTACGGCCGTCACCCCCGACAGCTTCCCCAGGTTCATCCTGTCCCAGGTTCGTCGGCAACCGTTTCCACCCGTGGGCCGCTGGAATTTTCCACCCGTGGCCGCGCCGAAACCCCCGTACTCAGCCCCTGCTCCTCGGCTTTAGCGAGCCCACTTCTGAGAAAAAAGCGGAGCCAGCGCCAAGGCGGCCCGAAACCCGTTGAGCTGCCCGCCGCACCAGTGCCAAGGTGGCTCATGAGCAAGAAGAACGTCCGGGTGCCGGACGACAGCGAACTCGTCCGGCTGGCTGCCGCGGCATGTGAGAGCGCCGCGAGCAAGCTGGAGGCGGCCACGCTGCTGCTGGGAGCGGAGCAGTGGGCGGAGGCGTTCTACAACGCCGCCCTCGGCTTCGAAGAACTGGGCAAGGCGCACCTGTGCCTGACCGTGGTGATGATCCCCACCCAGTACCGCAGCGACGTGACGCCTCGGGAGTTCTCCGAGATGTTCAACGGCCACGGCGCCAAGGCGGCCTTCGGGCACCTCGTGCTGCGCAGCCTGGTCGACCGGGACGCACCGGTCGCCGTGACCGACATGCTGGCCGAGGCCGAAGCGGCGGCCGCGCAGACCAACACCACCAAGTTCCGGGGCCTGTACGTCGACCTGGGCGCAGACGGCACGCTGCTGCACCCGAGCGACGTCGTGGAGAGCGACGCCCGCTGGATGGTCGACCGACTGCAGACACTGCACGAGTGGATGGGCCCGATGTGCGCCGAGGCCGGCCGGGACCCCGACTTCCTGGCGTTCTTGGTCCAGTTCCGGGAGAACATTGACGCCGACGCGATCGCGGACGCCCTCGTGGCCGACCCGGAAGACTGGCTGCGCCAGCTGCGCGCTGCGGTCCAGGCCCCGTTCACGGCACTGCCGTCCTGGATGTCCGACGCCCTCCTGGCTCTCCCAGGTACGGCAGAGCTGTCACGCAGCGAGGCCGCGCAGCCCTGACGGTGCCGGGCCGCTACTGGTCCGCTTCCTCAACGCCGCAGAACTGCTCGAACAGCAGCGGGGACCCGAGCGCGGTGGCGGTGAGCTTGCGGTGCGCGGCCTCGAGCGTGCGTACGGCGGCGGGCAGCCCGGCCGGGGGCGCGGGCTTGCCGCCGCGCGGCCGGCCGGGGGCGGTGGTGACCCACAGCTCCTCGACGTTGCCGCCCTTGAGGACCTTCAGGTGCCCGGCGGTCAGCGCCTGGTGGGTGGCCTTCCAGCGGGCCAGGGCGCCGCGGGAGACGGCGTCGATCGGGTACCAGTCCTCGCCGACCCGGGCGCGCGGCAGGGAGCGCTCCAGCTCGAGGTCGGTCAGCCGCATCGGGTGCAGGGCGCTTATCCCCTGACCGGTGCACACGGCGAGCGCGATCAGGGCGACGGAGCGTTCCCAGGTCGACTCGAGCATCCCGGCCGGGTGGTGCCCGGACAGCAGCCGCAGGGTGCGGTGGGCCTCGGTGGGGGTGAGTCGGTCGGCGAACTCCGGCGCCGGCGGCTGCAGCTCGAGGGGTTGGCCGCAGTAGCGGGAGAAGGTGTTGACCGAGCTGGTGCGCGCGGCCATGGAGTTGACGGAGGCCCGGGCGGTTGGGCCCTCGAGGCCGGGGCGGCGCCGGGTCAGGCCGCGCTGGGCGTCGGTGAGCCAGGCGAGGGCATTCTCCTCGTCCAGGAGGTCCTCGGTGGCCACCGTACTGACGGCGCCGTCGCCCTGGTCGGCGACCCAGGCCACGTACTCGTCGAGGAAGGCGCGGCGCTGGCGCCGGGTGGCTTCGGCGCGCAGGGTGTCCACGAACGCGGCGACGGCCGCGGTGGCGCGGCGGGGAGGCGTCACAGCTTGTCCCACCCCAGGTCGCGGTGTACCTGCCGGACGGCCCGGGCGGTGGGCGCGATGAAGGTGTGCAACAGGCGCAGGGCGCCGTCGCACTGGGCGCCGACGGCCGCGAGGTCGCGGTGCCGGCGGCCGCGGCTGCCCTTGCCGGAGGGGTCGACGAGGTCGAGCTCGTGGACGACCTCGTGGCGGGCGTTGAAGAAGGGCTGGTGGCCTTTGAGTATGGCGTCGTCGAGGGCGGGATCTTTCTTCAGGCCGAGGGCGTTGCGGCAGCGGGTGAGGTCGGCTGCGCCCTGGATGCTCGAGCCGGCCAGGTCCTCGACGTAGAGGTCGATTAGGGCGGAGCGCGGGTCGATGTCGACCACGGCCTTCTTGGTGGCCTGGGTCATCTCGCCGGTCAGGCGGCTGGACATGAAGTGGCTGACGAAGGCTCCGTGCGCGTCGCCCGCGGTGGACAGCAGGGTGGGCAGCGAGTCGCGCAGCAGGGTGCGCAGGCAGGCGTCGATGCCGGCCGCGGTGAACACGATGGCGGCGCGGACCTGGTCGCGGTGGGCCTCGGAGATGGGGCCGCGGGGGTCGTTCTGCGCGCTGCGCAGTTCGTTGAGGGTGGTGAACAGTCCGGCGACGGACTTGTGCGTGGCGACGAGCCGGGCCCAGCTGCGTTCGACTTCGGGCGGGCAGCCGTGCGGCTTGCGGGGCAGGTTGGTCAGCTCGACGAGCGTCAGTTTCGACAACGTCTTCTCCTTGCGCCGTTCTCCGCGTGGTGCCCGCGGCCTCTCCGCCTCGAAGTATGAGGTGTGTCCGACCGCCGTGTCACTAAATAACAGCAAGTAGCTGGCGATCACGGGGCCCGGTCCTCCAGCTAGCCCATCGTTTCGGTTCGTGTCGAACCGAGTCGTACGTGCCGGTCCGGTACGGACAATGCGGCCTTCCGGCCTCCCGGCACGCGCTCCCCCACCGACGCCGACTCTGTCATCTGCGGGTTCGGCTGTTTGCTGTTATTTAGATACACGACGGTCGGACACAGGGCGCCTGCCGCTGTTGCCGCTCGGCTCGGCAGTCGGGCACCCCAAGGAAGTGCCGTACGCGAGCGGGCTCCGGTCACTACGCTCAGGCCCGTGACCGAGCGACCCGTCGAGAACGTCGACAACCGCCCCACGGCGATCGAGCCCAAGCAGAGCGACGCCGTGGAGGACGCCCACTTCCGCCGGCGTCTGCGCGCCACCATGGAACGGCCCCAGACACGCCCGCCGCTCCTGACCCTCGAAGACGTCCGCGCCCTCGAGGACGCTCCCCCGCCGCAGCGTCCGTGATCTTCCCGTCGCCTGACACTGGTGAGTGGTTTCGCGGGGAACGCCGCCGCGCCGCCCGGGCACTGCCCTAGCCTGCTGTGCCATGGACATCGAGCTGACTGACGATGAGCACCTGCGGGCACTGGCCGCGCTGGAGGCCGTCGTGGGAAACGACGACGATGCCCTGGCAGTCCTGGCAGGCGGTGCCGGCGAACGGCCGCTGCCAGCGCTGCTGGCCGCCTACGGACAGCACACCCTCCACCGCGTCGTGATCGCCGCATTCGGCATCGACGCCACCATGGACTACGACGAAACGGGCCGACTGGTATCGGAGATCAACAGCGACCCGGTGGCCCCCCTGGTCTTCGTCCTGACCGACGCCCTGCACAACCAGGCCGCACCCGCCGGCGACGACCCCGCCACCGCCAAGCTGATCGGCAGGTCGATCCTGCTCGCGATCCACGCGTTCACCGACGCCGACAATCAGGACGCCCTCACCCTGCTGCGCGCACTGCGCAACGAGGTCCTGCAGGCCGACTGAGCGACAGCCGGGTCAGCGCGGCCACGTCGCAGGCAGGGGCGCCGCGATGATCCCGTTGAGCAGCGCGCGCAGGTCCGCCAGGAGCTGCTGGCCCTCGGCCGACGTCGGGTAGTCCGCACCGCGCAGCAGCGTCGCCGCCCGCGCCAGCGCGCCGGCGAACAGGTTCTCCTCCCCTGCCGGGGCGAGGTCCGGTCCGGCCGCGCGCATCCCGGCGAGCACCGCGTCGACGGGCGGCGCAGCGGGAGAGGCGTTGAGGATCTCGGCCGCGCAGGCCCGCTCCGGCGAACTCGGCTGCCACGAGCCGTCCTCCAGCCCCTCCAGCAGGGACCGGAGCCCGGGTCGTGGCGTCGTGGAAAGTGCTCGTCATACCGCCGGAGCCTAAGTCGCCCCCTGCTCCCAGCCGCACCCGGGGAGGCCCGGGTGTCGTCTTGCTCGGCAATCCGATCCGCGCTCCGCCCCACCTGCGGCGACCCCTGATCTACAGTCGATGGGTCAACATCCCGAAGGACCGGGGGAATTGTGGAGAGCTTCTTTCAGCGGGTCGAGCAGGCGTGGCCGGCGGGACGCCGTGATCTTCACTGGCACCTGCTGCCCGCCCCGGCCACGGAGGCGGTGGCGCTCGGCAGGCCGTATCTCGGCCTGACCCTGACCCGCGGCCTGCACCGGGTCATACCCGAGTGGATGCACTGCACCGTTCTGCACGCCATCGGTGCCGACGTCGACAACGACCCGGCTGTCCGCGCCGGTATCGATCTTCTCGTCGACGACGTCACCCGCCGAGTCGCCGATGTCGAACCGTTCACGCTCACCTTCGGCCGGCCAGCCATCGCCCGGTCCGCGATCGAGGCGCCCGGCTCGCCGGATCGCCCGCATCAAACCCTCGTCGAGCACGTCATGGCGGCCCACCGCGAGCTGTGGGGCGACGCACACCTGCTGTCCCCCAGCAAGGCCCCCCACATCTCCCTCGCCTACGGCGGCGAGGACGCCGAAGGCATCGACCCGGACCAGCTCAACTCCCAGCTCGCCGACATCGAGGACGATCACGCGGTGGACGTGTACGTGGACCGCCTGCACCTGGTCGCCCAGCGGCACGACGGCGCCCGCATCACCTGGCAGCCGCTCGCCGAAGTCACGCTGAAGGGCGTCGACGACGAAGCCTTCCTCGACAGCATCATGGCCGAGCTGGACAACTGACCGGCGGCGACGGCGAGACAGGCCGCGTCAGGTCGCAGGTACGAGCTGGGCCGTCACGCCGGTGGGATGCAGGAACTGCCGGGCACCGCGCAGTGTGGTGCGCAGATTCTGCTGGGTCGCCCGGCTGTCGAGGCGTACGTCGAGGGCGCCGAGAAGTGTGCTGTTGGCCCGCAGGCCCTCGGGCAGCCGGGAGGCGTCGAGGCCGTCACGGCGGGCGATGAGGATGCCGAGCTCGTGACGGCTCACCGCGTCGGACCCTGCGAGATGGTGGATGCCGGCCGCGTCGCACGACGCCAGTTCGACAAGGGCGGCGGCCAGGTCGGTGACGTGCACCGGGCAGCGGATGTCGTCGGTGAACAGGGCGCCGTCGCGGGTGCCGGAGGCGAGTTCGTGGACGACGCGCTCATGGACCGAGCGCCCTTGGCCGATGATCAGCGAGGTGCGGGCGACAGCGGCCTTCGGGTACACGGCGAGGACCCCGGTCTCCGCCGCCGCTTTCGCCGCTCCGTACGGGGTGACGGGGTCGGGGAGGAAGGTCTCGTCGTAGTGGACTCGGGTACCGGAGAACACTGCGTCGCTGGAAACGTGGACCAGGCGGCTGCCGTGCGTTGCTGCGGCCATCGCGACCCGGATGGGGCCCTCCGCCGTCGCCGCCCAGTCGTCTTTGCGGCTTGCTGTGTTGATGACGAGATCCGGGCGCACCTCCGCCATGACGGCGTCCAGGCGTCCGGCATCCCGCAGATCGAGGGGGTACCACTCGGCTTGGGAGGCGTCGCCGGGCTTGGTCGCGTACGTCGCGGCTGTGGTGTGCCCGGCCGCTCTCGTCTGCCGGATCAGCTCGGCCCCTAGGAAGCCGCTGCCGCCGATGATCAAAGCTCTCATGGGCGACACGGTAGACCGGACCCGGTGGGCACCGGCGGAGGCGGACGCCGCTGGTTCGGGTGTCCGCCTCCGCCGTCGACGTACCGGATCTGACCGCGCGGCCGGCCGCGCGCCGGGGCTACGTGTGAGGCTGCCAGACGTAACGGACGTCTGGCTCACGCTCGTCGTTGCGCCGCCCGTCCGTCCGCTCGGCCTCTATGAAGCCGTGCCGTTCATAGAACCGCCGCGCCGGCATGTTGACCTGGAACGTCCATAGCGTCAGCCCGTCTGGCTGCTCCTGCTTGGCCAGGGCCATGAACCGATCGCCCAGCCCCCGCCCACGCCACGCTGGGTCGAGGTAGAGCTGCTTCAGCTCCACGCCGTTGAGCACCAGGACCCCCACCACACGGTCCCCGGTGACCGCCACCCAGGTCTCGTAGCGCGGCACCAGCACGCGTAAGAACCAGTCCCGCACTTCGGCGTCGCTGTGTGCGCAACGCACTGACGGCAGCGCGGCGTTGAAGGAACGCAGCCATACGTCGGCGGCGGGGAACGCGTCGGCGGAGCCTGCACGACGGAGGACGACGGCGTCACTGTTCACGGCGCGAGACCTCTACTTCCCTGGCCGTCCGAGCTGGTGGACGGTCCAGCCCGCCGAACGCCACGGCTCGGGGTCGAGGGTGGTGCGACAGTCGACGAGCAGGGCGTTGGCGGGGCGGTCCACGAGGGCCTGGGGGTTGGCGTGCCCATACTCAGGCCACTCGGTGGCCAGGACGACGACGTCGGCGCCGTCGAGGGACGCGGGCAGGTCGTCGGTGTAGTCGAACTCGGGGTTGCGAATCAGCGCTGTGTTCACGGCCTGCGGGTCGTGGATGGTGACGGTGGCGCCGGCCTGCTGGAGGGCCTGGGCGAGCGCGAGGGCCGGACTCTCCCGGACGTCGTTGGTGCCGGGCTTGAACGCGGCGCCCCACACGGTGACCCGGGCGCCCTCGAGGGGATAGTCGCCCAGGACGCGGGTGATGAGGCCCAGGGCAACGTCGGTGCGGCTCTCGTTGATCTCCTCGGCGGCGCGCAGGAGGGTCGCTGCGCGGTCGGCGCCGAGCTGGCGGGCGGAGGCGGTGAAGGCGCGGATGTCCTTGGGGAGGCAGCCACCGCCGTACCCGATGCCGGGCCTCATGCCGCCGCTGCCGATGCGCGGGTCGATGCCGAGGATGTCCACGATCTCGGCGATGTCGCCGCCGGCGGCCTGGCACATGTCGGCGACGGCGTTGATGTACGAGATCTTGAGGCCGAGGAAGGTGTTGGCCGCGCCCTTGGCGAGTTCCGCGGTCTGCGGGTCGGTGACGAACAGGGGGGTTCCGGCGTCCAGGATGGGGGCGTAGACGGCTCGGATTGCCTTCTCGCCCTCGGGGGTGGTGAGACCGGCGATGAGGCGATCCGGACGCAGGGTGTCCTCGACGGCGTGTCCCTCGCGCAGGAACTCCGGGTTCCATACGACGTCGACGCGTTCGCCGGCGGGGGCCAGGCGCTGGGCGAGCTCGGTGACCTGGCGGGTCGTGCCGACGGTGACCGTGCTTTTCCCGACGATGGTGCACGGCCGGTCGAGGTGGGGAGCGAGCTGGCGGATGGCGCCGAAGACCTGCCCGGTGTCGTAGGACCGGCCGTCCGGGCTGATGGGGGTGCCGACCCCGATGAAGTGCAGCTCGGCGAAGTCGGCGGCCTCCCGGATGCTGGTGGTGAACCGCAGGCGCCCGCTCGCGGTGTGTTGGGCAAGTAGCTCGGGAAGGCCGATCTCGAAGATGGGACAGTGGCCGGCGTTGAGCTGTTCCACCTTGGCTTGGTCGACGTCCACGCCGATGACCTCGTGGCCGAGTTCGGCCATCGCCGCCGCGTGCGGGATGCCAAGGTGACCACAGCCGATTACTGAAATTCTCATTCCTTGACTCTCACTCTGGGTGGGGGCCCGCGTGCGGGGCCGGGGAACAAGCCTCAGAGGCTAGCGCCGTTCCCCGGCCCCGTAGTTCAGGCTTTGTCGGCGCGGAAGTTCAGCAGCTGCTCCAGCTCACTGATGGCGTCGGCGGCCGTCTGCCGTACGACCACGTCACCGGTCTGCGGTGCCTCCAGCGGGTACTCGAACCAGGAACCGTCCGGACGGGGGAATCCCTCCGGGTCGACGATGAACACCTGGAGTCCGGCCTCGCGGGCCCGCTTGGCCACCTGCCGCCGGTCGGCGTGCAGCCCGATCACGACCAGGGCCTTGGCGTCGGGGTGGAAGGTGACCGGCGGGATCCGCTGGTCGTAGCGGCGCATGAACTGCTCCTCGAACCCGGCGCGGGCGCCGAGCGCGTCGAAGTTGTTCGTGATGAACGGGCCGACCATGTGCCCGGCCTCCTCCATGCGCTTGAGCGCGTGCAGGGCCGGGGTGACCTCGGCTTCGAAGCAGGCCCGGTACATGTCCGACAGCTCGGCGACCTTGTCCTCGGTGTTGAGGAGCATCTCCGCGAGCAGCGGGTCCCGCCCCGGTGCCAGGACGAACGTGAAGCCCTTGCGGAGCTGCTCGTCCTCGATCTCGTTGACGTGGTAGATCTCGTGGAGCCGGTGCAGCGGCGGAATGCCGGCCTCGTAGGAGACGCCGCAGCCGACCTCGACCTGGAACGGCAGGAAGTCCGTGAGCTGCGCCAGGTTGTCGGCGTAGACCGGCTGTCCGGGGGTGTCCTTGACCCGGACACCGTGGCTCAGGACCTCCCACGGCCGGCGGCGGATCGCCCTCGGCGGGTACGTGTTGACGGAGGTGAACGTGGTGTCGATGACCTGGTAGTCCTCCGGAAGCCGACGGCCCGCCCGCAGATCCTCCGGGTGCTCCTCGAGGCGAATCATGTGGACGCGCAGGTCGCCCAGTTCGAAGCGGCCCGGCCCCGTCTGCTTCCAGCCGCCCTCGGCCAGCATGGCGTGGTTCTGCTCCCACGCCTCGTCGATCTCGGCCTGCGGCGCCGCCACAGAGTGGTACACGTACATCTGCTGCATGGCCAGCGCCGGCGCCGCGGTGGTGTCCACCAGGCCGTACTGGTGCCAGTAGTGGACGATGCGGCGGCGTGCGTCACCTTCGCCCGTCCAGCCGGAGTTGGAGGCGGTCTCCTTCTGCTGGGTGCGCCGCCAGATGCCCTCCTCCACGAAGCGGGGCCGGTCCGCGTTCACCCCGTAGTAGTCGTGCCACTTGCTGAGCTGCTCCTCATCGAGCTGGTCGATGACCGTGACGGGAAACTGCACCTGCATGTCGTGTCCTCGATTTTTGATCCGAAACGGTCCGCCCCCGGTGAGGTGGGAGCGGCGCGGCAGGGGGCTAGCTGAGGGCGGCCACCGCGGCGGTGAGCGCGGCGGTCAGGAAGTCGATGTCCTCGCCGCTGGAGTTCAGCGGGGGCGCGACGACCAGGCCCTCGCTGCGCGGGTCACCGGCTCCGGTGAACGGGTAGAAGAAGACGCCTTGCCGCTCGCACTCCTCCATCAGGGGCCAGAGCAGGCCAGGGGTGACCTCCACTCCGTACAGGTGGCCGAGGCCCCGTACGTCCCGCACGACCGGCTGTCCGGTCAGGGGCCGCAGGCGCGCCCCGAGCTGTTCTCCGCGCGCCTGGAAGGCGTCGAAGTCCATGGATTCCAGCTCGTCCAGGACCCCGAGGCAGGCCGCCGCCTGCAGGGGGTGGGTGGCCATGGTGCCCATCGCGGGCAGCGGGTCCGCGCCTTCGCGGCGCAGCAGCGGTGCGAGCTCGGGCGACACGAGCACCGCACCCACACTGGTGTAGCCGGCGCCGAGGCCCTTGGACAGGATGCACAGGTCGGGATCGGCGCCGTCCCAGTGGTTGCTGGCCAGGGGGGTGCCGGTGCGCCACAGCCCGGTCAGGACTTCGTCGTGGATGACGAGGACGTTGCGTTCCCGGCAGATCTCCTTGACGCGCCGGAGGTATCCGTCGGGCGGCACGTAGGCGCCGCCGGTGGTGCCGTTGACGGGTTCCAGGAGGACGGCGGCGACGTTCTCCGCTCCCCTGCTGTCGATCGCCTTCGCCACCTCGTCGGCGCACGAGGCGTCGCACGAGCCCGCTGCGTGGTGGTGGGTCGGCGGGTAGGGCGCCGGGAAGGCCGGGCCGAGGCCGAGCGCGTCCTCCGGGCGCGGGCGCCGGGCGTGGTTGCCGGCGAGCCCGAGGGTGAGCGCGCTCATCCCGTGATAGCTCAGGGTGGAGGTCAGGATGTCGCCGCGCCGCTTGCCTCCGCGGACGCGCGCGATGTTGCGGGCCAGCGCGACGGCGACCTCCACGCCGAGCGTCCCGCACGTGGCCAGTGCGATGGAGTCCTCTGGACGGCCCACTGCGCGGCACAGTCGGTTCATCAGCTCCAGTTGGGTGTGGGGCCGTACGACGGCGGCGCCGCCGAACGAGGAACGGGGGAACTGCTGCTCGATGCGGGAGAAGACCTTGGGGCTGCCGTGGCCCACGTTCACGCAGAGGAGGCCGCTCGATCCGTCGAAGATGCGGCGGCCGTCAGCGAGGTGGAGCCAGGGACCGCTCGCCGTCACGACGTCGAGGTCGGGTAGTGGGCGGGATGAGGTCAGGAGCCGTTCGCGACTGGATAAGTACCGATCCACGAAAGAAGTCCCTTCTTGGGTGTGCGCATTGGGGCGCACGGGATCACGGCGGGTCGGTTCATGTGCGGTGGGTGTCCGGGTGTGCGTCGAGCGCGTCCGGTGATGACGAGCGCGACCACTCACGCCCGGAGAGCTGTCTGTCAGCTGTTCCTCACCGTACCCTCAAACCCTTTCTTACGTATAGGGTTTGAATGCCGTTGTGCGGCCCTGCGAAGCACGGTGGGGGTACATCTCGAGCATGGCGCCCTGCCGGACGCGACGTCATTGCTCCTTGGCGCGCGGAACATTGCGGGACGCCGTCAATGGCCACGAGTCCACTGCCCCGGGCGTTGGGTGCTCCGCTACCGTGAGCGGCCCGGGCCACGCATCCACGGGGGTGTGCCATGGCGACAGTGACCCGCTCGCGCCGCGCGGCGATCCAGCGGGAGGCCGTACAGATCCGGATGCGGTGCCAGCGCTCGGGACATTCGACCGAGCGCACCGTGGCGGCGATCCGCGCGAGTCTGCCCGAGGTCTCTGCGCTCGAGGCGTGGCGGCTGGCGCTGGGCTGGTCACGGGCGGACACCGTCACCCAAGTCGCCGCGCTCTACCGGGCCGACGGGTTACAGCCCCCGGGCCTTTCGGAGTCGATGCTGTGCCGCTGGGAACATGATCAGGAACGGCCGGGAGCGGAATACGCCGTGATGCTGTGCCGGGCCTACGGAGCACGGCTCGAACACCTGGGCCTGGGCCGTTGGGCCGGTGAAGGCGCTGGCCTTCGGTACCGTCTCCCGGAGCCCGTCGCGTGGGTGTCCGGCCCGCGGGAAGAGATGGAGCCGATGACCACTGACGCCGGCCTTCCGGCCGTACGAGAATCTCTGCAGCTCGCCCTCCTCGCCGATCCGCAGGGCAGTCCGCTCGCGGCCCACTTGGCGGAGGCCGCTGTCGAGCACTACGACCTCAACTACTCCAAGCACCCGCCGCAGACCTTGTTCAAGGAGATCCGCGACACCAGGGCCCTGCTCATGCCCGTGATGCAGGCCGCCGGCAGCACCCCCCCACACCGTCGAACTGCAGCGGCAGGTGGCCCGGCTGTCCGCACTGCTGGGCAACCTTGCCTTCCACCTCGACGACACGACCGGCGCGCGGACCCATCTGGGTACCGCGGCCACCTACAGTGAGCGAGTGGGTGATGCGCGCCTGGTGGCTTGGGCGTGGGGCGCGCTGAGCTTGGTGGCCCGGTCCACCAAGCGGTACGAGCTGGCCTTGTCCCACGCCCAACGTGGCGCTGCCCAGGCCCCCGCCGGGCTCGTACGCGCGCAACTGCACGCCTGGGCTCTGCTGCCCTCCCTGGCGGCGCTCGGGCGCGGTCCGGAAGCGGACGCCGCGCTTGCGACCGCCATGCACGAACTGGAGACCGACGGCACCGGATCCGCGCCCGGCCGGTTCGGCTTTGACGAACCGGAACTTGCGCTGCACCAGGCCGAAGCCCACCTAGCGCTGGGCCGCGCCGAGCAGGCCGCGGCCCGGGCCGAAGCCTCCGCCGGCGGCTGCATCCTCGCCACGCCTGGCTGGGCAGCCGCCACCTTGGTCCTCGCCCGGGCCGAGGCCGCAGAACGCCCCGAGGATGCGGCCAGCCGCGCCCTGGATGTCCTCGACCGCGTTCCCCCTGCCCGGCTGCGCTCGACCGCCCGCGCCCGGCTCTCGCGCCTCGACGGCCAGCTGGCGGCGAGGACGGCGGGCCCCGTGGCCGACCTGCACGAAAGGCTGCAGCTGCTGCCTCCGCCCGTCGACGCCCACGGAGGCTCGGCCACAGCCTGAGCAGGACGGATGATGTCCCCCGGAACGGGCCGGGTGCCGTGCCATGATTAAGACGACATGACGGCCGGACACACCGTCAGTCGGGCACCCCGCCCATGACGATGCGTAGATCGCGCAGGCTCTGGGGGTGGGCGCAACTCCGCAGCGGACTGCGCCCACCCCCAGAGCCTGCGCGATTCCCTGGGACTGAACGAGTGAGGGGACATTGTGGCCAGGCGCACGACGGCCTACCGACGCGTCGCCCAGGAGCTGCGCGACCAAATCGGCGACGGCACGCTCAAGCCGAACGACCGCATCCCGTCGCTGACGGAACTGCAGGAGACATTCGGGGTCTCGGACACCGTGATCCTGGAGGCCCGCAAGGTCCTGGTCGCCGAGGGCCTGCTGATCGCCCGCACCGGCGACGGCACGTACGTCCGCGAGCGGCCGGAGCCGCAGCGCCTGGTGCACCACGCCCCGGACGATCCGGAAGAGCCGCTTTTCCGGCTGGAGGCGGCCGAGTCCGGGCTGTTCCCCGACATCGTCGAGGTGGAGGCGGAGACCACCGTGCCCGCGCCGGCCGCCGTGGCGCGGTGGCTGGACGTCAAGACGTCGAGGAAGGTCAAGCGCCGGGTGCGCCTGTTCCGGCATGACGAGATGCCAGTGCAGCTGCTCACCGTGTACACGCTGGCGAGCGGGAAGACCGACGCGTCCGGCGTGGAGGAACAGGTCACCTCCCGGCCGGCGCTGGACACAGAGGCCCGAGCCCTCGAGGGCGTGGTGGGCCAGCCGGTCACGGTGGCGACACGGATCGAGCGCCCGGCGGCGGGCCGGGCGCGCGTGCTGGAGACGGTCGTCCTCGCCGAGCGGTACACCCTGGTCTACCGGCCCACGTCCGGCCCGGCATGACGAAACCCCGGCCACGGGGCCGGGGTTCGTGAAAGCAGACCTGCCCGAGGGCCGGACTACGCCGTGATCGTAGCTCCGGTGAGGGCCGTCATCCAGCAGGTTCCCGGCGGTCAGCCGCGCCCGACCGCGACGAGCGCCTCGGCCAGGGCGGACTGGACGGCACCGACGTACGCCTGGAAGGCGGCCGTACGGTTGCCGCGGTTCCCACGGGACAGGTCACCGCCGACGAAGAACGCCGCCCGCTGAGCGGTGCTGATCTCCAATTGCACGCCCGCCTTGCGGGTGTTCTGATTGCAGATGTTCTCCGGGGCGCCGCCGTCGAGCTCCGGGGAAGCGAGCTGCACCACGAACCCCGCCTGGGACAGCGCCAGCCCCACGCGGTCGCGCAGCGGGTAGTCCAGGCCGCCGAGGTTCGTCAGCGGCGCGGTCCCGGCGCAGCCGTGCCAGGACACGGTGTGCGTGGCCGCCCGGGCGAGCGCCAGGGCGTTGGGCTCGTCGAAAGCGGTGCTGGTGATGTGCAGCTCGGCGTTGCCCGACGCCTTCATGCCGTCGAAGACGTACAGGTCGTGGATCCCGCTGGCCGCGGCCTCAGCGAGTTCGCCCGTTCCCTGCTCGATGCCGCCGCCGTGGATGGCCAGGTGGAGCAGCGTGGAGACGGGCGACCTGCGCCAGTTGCGCTGGTAGTCGAGCCCCTCGAGGTGCTCGTGGGCCAGGTCCGTGTACGAGGTGTACGGCATGAGTCGCGGGGCTCCTTCGGGTGGGTGGTCAGTGGCCCAGGACGGCCCAGACGAGGGCGCCCAGGGCGATGAGCACGCTGAGGGCGGGCAGCGGCCAGCGGGTGCGCTCGAGCGCGGCGACCCGCTCTTCGAGTTCCTCGACCGCCTTGTCGGTCTGGTCCGAGCGCTGCACGAGCAGGGCCAGCTGGCCGTCGATGCGCGCGAGCCCGACTTCGAGGGCGCGCCGGAGTTCGGCCAGCTCCAGGGCGACGTCTCCGTCGGGCACGGCGTACTCCTAGGTCAGAGGCGGGCGGTGGGGTCGGACTTGGCCGGCAGCCACGAGGCGGTGCCGATCTGGCCGAGGCGGGTGCCGATGGCGCCCTTGACGACGGTCAGCGCGGCGGGGAGCGCCGCGACGGAGGCGGTCTGCAGCACGGACAGGTCGACGATGTCGGTGACCGCTCCGGCGAGCAGGAGGCCGAGGAACGCCTCGACGTAGGTCAGGACGGTGCGCTCGGCGACGTCGGCGAGGGCCTTGCGGGCGGACTGGGGCATGGGTGAACTCCCTTGGGATGTCAGGTGGTTGCGGTGAAGGCGTGCCGGGCGGCCAGCCGCTTGAGCGAGGCGAGGCCGGGGACGCCGTCGGCGGCGGAGCCGGTGTAGGAGCCGCCGGCCTTGCTGCGCTGCCAGGCGGCGTACGCGGTGACGGTCTTGGAGCCGAAGGAGCCGTCGGCGAACTCGCGCTTCAGGAGGCCCTCGGCGACCAGGGCGTCCTCGACGATGCGGACCTCGGTCGGGTAGGTGGTGTGTCCCTCGGCGGCCGGGACGTCCTTCTTCGCCGCGGCGACCAGGTGGGCCACGCTGACCTTTGGCTTGGCCGGGGTGGGCGCCGGGTCGGCCGGGGCGGTCGCCTTGTACAGGACCTTGACCGTGCTGATCGCGCCCGGGTCCTGGTGGTCGTTGCCCGGAACGTCGCCGTGCGAGAAGTGGCCGCCCTTGGACTGCCAGACGCTGCGCGAGCGCGCCTTGCCCGCCCCCGGGTACTTCGCCGGGGGCCCGGCCGGGAAGACGTCCGGCACGCCCCAGGAGCGGGCCGCGGACAGGATCTTCTGCCAGCCCGGCTTCTTCGCCGGGTCCCAGCCGTTGGTCCACGGGCTCTTGGCGTAGCCGAGGACCTCGATCTGGATGCAGACGCGTCCCTCGCGATTGGTGCGGCGGGTGCCGTCGTTGCGCAGCGCCCGGCCGCTCTGGTTGAGCGGGCCGAACTGCCCGACCCGGTCGGTCACGGGGCAGTAGATGAGCTGCGGTTCGGAGGCGACCCGGATCAGGTACGAGCCGACCGACTCGAGGTACTTGCCGCCGGCCGGGGACTCGGTGCTGTGGTGCACGACCCGCGGGGGGTTGCCAGGGGTGTCCATCGCGCCGCCGATGGACCCGTCGCCGAGCCGGATCGCGCCGGAGATCCACACGGTGCCGGTGGCACCTCGCGGCAGCTCGTCCGCACCGGGCAGGTCGCCGGTGAGCGCGCCGACGGCCGGTTCGGGGTCCGGGCGCCGGATGATGAACGGCTCGGCACCCACCGGCTCGTACCAGTCCAGGTCACCGTCGTCGCGCAGCACGAACACGGTGCCCGGGCGACTGGAGTGCTCCCGGGTGAAGCGCGGCACGGTGTCGATCTCGGCGATGGCGCGGGCGGTGTCGACGTGCGCCTGGTCGACCTCGCCGCAGTAGGTGACGGACTGGTTGGGGTGAACGACGGCAGCGTGGTAGGTGGGCATGGCTCCTCGTCAGGCGTGGAGTTGGATCGCGTCGATCTGCTCGCGCAACGCGACGTAGGTGGACAGGCGCAGGAAGAAGTCGCCGTCGTGCCCCCAGCTGGGGCTCCAGGAGTTGCGCAGCCGCAGCACGGTGCGCTCCGGGATCACGCGGCCGTCCGGGTACTGGGCGACGTCCTCGAGGCCGATGGCGCACACCTCGTGGCCGCCGGCGAGCCCGGAGGTGCGCCAGTACGGGACGGCGTCGACGAAGCCGTCGCGGCCGGGGGTGAACCAGGCGTTGAACCAGGGCAGGCCGAGCAGGACCGGTCC
The DNA here is from genome assembly GCF_013364155.1 of Streptomyces sp. NA02950. Taxonomy (NCBI): domain Bacteria; kingdom Bacillati; phylum Actinomycetota; class Actinomycetes; order Kitasatosporales; family Streptomycetaceae; genus Streptomyces; species Streptomyces sp. NA02950. The sequence continues at coordinate 76,362 of NZ_CP054917.1, forward strand.
GTCCTGCAGGGCGGCGGCGAGGGCGTCGGCGTCCAGGGCGTGGGTGTAGGAGCCGATCAGACCGCGGGCCTTGAGGGCACGGGCAGTACCGAGGCCGGAGCTGCCGCTGTCGGCGGGCGGCCACTGGTAGGGCACGAACTCGTCGAGCGCGGTCGCCTCGGTGTACAGGCCGATCGCCCACCGTTCGGCCTGCGCCGCGTCGTTGGTGGGCAGCCCGGCGTGTGCGAGGGCGTCGGGGGCGAGCAGCACGGACAGGGCCACGGCTGCGGCGTTCGCCGTGCACGAGCCGAGCGCGTCGACGTCCGGGGCGCCGGGCACGATGGTGGAGGTGCGGATGCTCTGGCTGTAGAGGTCCTGCTGGTTCAGCACCGGGATGGCAGGCTGCCAGTGGACGGGCCGCAGGGCCTCGCCGCGGTGGCGCCGGACGTGGGCCAGCGAGCGGGCGTCGAGGACTTGGTGGCGGCCGAGCGCCGGGTGTGGGGTGTAGTGGCGTACGAGAACGCCGTGTGTGATGGGCACCGACTGGTCCGCTTCTCCCCCGCGCCCCAGATGGGCTTGGCCACCGGCCCGCGCACGGCGGATTCGGATGGCTCCCTCGGGGGTGTGGTGCGGACCGCGAAGCGGTGGCGTGTGGGCGGAGGGTCGCCCGCAGGTGCCGTGATCAATGATAGGTGCGGTCCCGCGCGGGCCCGGCCCGCGTGCCCGTGCCGTCCGGACTGCCCGCGGGCCGGGAGCCGTTCAGGTTCCGTCGATCAGGCGCTCGGCCAGGTACGGCGACCAAGTGCCCGCCGTGATGCCCTGGCCGATTCCGCAGGAGCCGTCCGAGTCGCCGGGGTACTTCACCCACAGCAGGTAGTCGGCGCCCGCGACGCCGATCGAACTGGGCACGCCCAGGCGTCGTCCGGCGGGGTTGCACCAGTCGACGTGCTGCCCGACCTCGTTCATGGCGCCGTTGCCGTTGCGGGCGGTGTCCACGACGAAGCCCTTGTTGGGCACCCCGAGGCGGGCGAGTTCGGCGGTGATCTGGGAGGCATAGGTGCAGCACACGTCGACGGCGTCGAAGTTGGCGACGTTGACCGCGAAGCCGCGGACCTGGGCGACGCCGGCGTCCTTCAGGCGGGCGGCGATCTCCGGCGGGCGGATCCAGGTGGCGTTGCCGCCGTCGAGGTAGACGGTGGTGGCGGGACGCGCGGCGAGGGCCTGCGCGGCATAGGCGACCAGGGCGGTGCGTTCGGCGCGGGCCGCGTCCGAGGGGAGGTTGCCGAGCTGGGCCAGGGAGTCGGGCTCGAGGATCACCAGGGCCGGGCGGTCGCCGATGCCAGCCGCGGCGGCGTCGATCCATGTCCGGTAGGCGTCCGGGGACGGCGAACCGCCGGAGCTCTGCCCGCCGTTGTCGCGGTTGAACATGTTGTACAGGGCGACGATGGGCATCTGTCCGTGGGCGGCGGCTGCGGCGACGTATGCGTCGAGGTCGGCCTGGATGTCCTTGTTCCAGTCGCCGAACCAGCGGGCGCCCGGGCGGCGGGCGATGGACCGCTCGAGCTTCTTGGCGCGCGGGTCGTCCGGGTTCAGCGTCAGCCACTTGGCGGCGTTGGAGTCGGGGTCGACGTAGAAGCCCTCCTTCACGGTCGAGCAGGTCAGCCGGACCTCGGTGAGGTAGACGGTGACGGCGCTGGACTGTCCGAGCTGGAAGGAGAGCTGGCCGGCGGTCGTCATCGTGGAGGTGAAGCTGAGAAGCTGTTTCAGAACCGGAGATCCGTGACGTTCTGTAACGGATGGCAGAGTCGTTCCGCTGTGTGTCGGGTATGGGGGCGTGTTCGCGCATAAGCGGGCAAGCCCGCACACGAAGCGGGGTATTTTCTGTCGTTTGTGGTGACCTGGGGGCGGGCGGCGGAGCGTGGAAGGTCTACGCGGGCCGGAGCGGTGGTGGCCGGTGAAGTGCCGGCCTTTTCGGGCCCCTGGGAGCGTGTGCCATGGTCCAGACCGTCGGCAGTGTGCCGTGCGAGCGTTTCGATGATCTGGTGGACCAGTCAGTGAAGCTGGTCCGAGTGATGACGGGCTGCCAATTCGCACTCGGAGACTTCGCGCTGGAGATCGCGCCGCTGCGTACGCACGGCGGGAACATGGCGCTGGGGGAGGGCGAGGAGCAGGGGGTGGAGGACTCCTTACGCCTCTTCGCCGAGGAGATAGGACTGTCCTTCCACACGGTGCGGACGTATCGGTGGGTGGCCGCGCGGTGGCCGAAGAATCAGCGCCAGGAGGGCGTCTCCTTCGAGGTGCACCGGATCTTGGCGTCGGCGCCGGACGCGTACGAGTTGATCCAGCATCCTCCAGTCAATGAACGGACGGGCCACTCCGAGTGGAGCGGGGACGCGGCGAAGCGAGCGGCGGGATGGGCGACCGCGACACCGGTGACGGCGGCGGAGAAGGTCGAGGCCATCCGGGACCTTGCGCAGGACGAGGCGGTGGCTGCCCAGGCGGCATGTGACCTGCTGCACCGGCCTGAGGTGGCCTTCAAGGCGATGCGGGACCGGCAGGCCCGTGAGCTGGTCAATCAGGCCCAGTTCGATCAGGCCGAACTCGTCGAGGAAGGAGACGAGGAGGAGGCATGGTGGGACGAGAACGACGCTGGGGAGGAGGACGGCGTTGTTGATCCCGTCGCGATCGTGCGGGGTTTCCACCGGGCTATGGAGTTCACCGACTTGATCGGTGTCTGTCAGGGCTTCGTCGCCGGGGCGAGCCGGCTGGTTCCCCGACTGCGGGGACGGGAGTTCTCCGAATCCCAACTCGCGCTGGTCGCACGGCATTTAGAGAAGATCCGGGCGACGGCGGACTGGATCGAGACGGCGGTGTCCACCGGGAAGGTGGACCTGGATGAGGCCCTGGCCGAGCTGCTGAGGGACAGGTAGCCATGAAACGGCGGGCGGGACTGCCCGCTCATGTTCACGGCGAAGCCGTACGCAAAGCCCTGCAAGAGGCACGTCCTGCCGGGCTGCACCTGAAACAGCTGGTCAAAGCTACCAAGTGCACCCCCGCCCAGGTCTGGACGGGCATCCGGTTCCTGCGGAAGATCGCGGTCAAGGAAGGACTGCCGCCGGTGACCTTCAACCGCCGGGACGGGTTCCAGCTGTCCGAGGAGCCCGAGGTGTGGATCGCTTACGAACGCGCGATCTTCGGGGCCGAGCTGCATCGCATCACGAATTTCATCACCGGGATCGTCGCCCCGCACGCCAAGCGCACCCCCGAGGACGAGTGGGCCCGCCTGGTCCTGGAACAGCTCGGCGGGGTCAAGGCCACCCTGGAAGTCCTCACCCGCATGGAACGCTGAGATGACCTGCCCGAACGAGACCCGACCGCCAGCCGTGCGCGAGCGGCGCTACCCCAGCGACACTACGGACGCCGAATGGGCCGTCCTCGAACCGCTGCTGCCCGTCCCGGCCTGCCGGCTTCCCGCGGGCGGGCGCCCGGAGAAGCATTCGCGCCGCAACGTGGTCGATGCCATACGGTATGTGAACGACAATGGGTGCAAGTGGAGGGCCGTTCCCGTCGACTTCGGGATCCCCTGGCGCACGGTCTACGGGTTTTTCCAGCGATGGCGGGCGAGCGGAGACCTGGCCCGCATCCACGCCGAACTGCACCAGAAAGTCCGCGTTCACGACGGCCTCAATCCCCACACCGTCGCGGTGATCCTGGACTCCCAGTCCGTCAAGGGCGCCGAGACGGTGAGCCAGGACACCCGCGGCTTCGACGGCGGAAAGCTCATCAATGGCAGGAAGCGGCACCTGGCCGTAGACATGCGCGGCATGGCGCTCGCCGTCATGGTCACCCCTGCCGCCCCGCACGACAGTATCCCCGCCCGCGACCAGCTCTTCCGCCTGCGCCTGACCCATCCCGAACTCGCCGTCGCCTGGGCGGACTCCGCCTACGGCGGAACCCTCATCGACTGGTCTCACTCCTTCCTCGGCATCACCCTCAAGACGGTGCCCCGCCGCAAAGACCAGGACGGCTTCGCCGTCCTCGCGAAGAGGTGGCGCGTCGAGCGGGCCATCTCGTGGATCATGAGAGCCAGGAGAAACGTCCGCGACTACGAGCGGCTCATCTCCCACAGCGAGGCCCACATCACCTGGACCTTCATCACCCTCATGGTCCGCCGCCTCACCCACCCTCCCCGGCCACCCCGCACGTCACCACACCCCGTCGAACCGGTCGAGACGAGCGCCGACAAGCCCAAGCCCATACGCCTGCGGAAGCCGTCGAACACCATCCGCCTCGCCCCAGCTGCTCTGAGCTGACACATCTTGCGGCCGGTGTCACTCCGAGATCCGGGTGGCTAGCAGATCTGTCTTCATCGGTGCCACTCGGGGCAATTCCGTGTGCGCGCAAACCCACTGCCAACGGGTCGCCGTTGCGGAGGACCGGTACCCGAGGGGACAATGCGTGGAGGTGCCGGGTGGTCATCCCGGCGAAGTGTTGGAGGCGCTGCTTGTGAACACCGCATCGCGGTGCGCCTCGCTGTGCGCGCCAGACGCTGACCACTTCGCTTCGCCCACCGGCTGACCTGCTTCGTTCGCGGTGGGCGCTTCCTCTTATGGGAGACCACCGTAGTGCCCGAAGACTTCTTGACGGGTGATCGCCGTCCTCTGACAACGGTTCTTGGCGCCAACTTCGTTTCGATCACTGGGAATTGCCTCACGTACATGGGCGTGCCGTGGTTTGTGCTGCAGAGCACGGACAGTGCCGCCAAGGTGGGGATCGTCGCGTTCTGCACACTGCTGCCCGTAGTGCTTGCTGCGCTCGTCGGTGGTCCGGTCATCGACCGGATCGGGCGACGGCGGGTGAGTGTCGCCTCGGATCTCGCCTGCGGGGTTGCCGTTGCGGCGATCCCGCTGCTGCAGTTCGCCGGCATCCTGCATTTCTGGATGCTGTGCGTGCTGATGGCGATGACCGGGCTGTTCCGTTCGCCGGGTGAGACTGCCCGCGGAGTGCTGTTGCCCACGCTCGCCGAACGCGCCGCAATGCCGCTGACCAGGGCCGCCGGGTTGTACGACGGTGCGGCACGCTGTGCGGCGCTGACTGGATCCGCTCTCGGAGGTGTGCTGATCGCCGTACTCGGTGCCGAGAATGTCCTGTTGGTGGATGCCGCGACCTTCGCTGTGGCCGCGCCGCTGTTCGCGTTCGGGGTGCGCGGTCTGCCTGAGGCGCAGGCCCGACGGCGGGTCGAGCCCGCGTCGTTGCGTGCCTACCGTCGTGAACTCGCGGAAGGGTATCGCTTCGTGGCGGCCACGCCGTTGCTGTTGGGCCTGTGCCTGATGACGCTGGTCACCCGGGGGCTCGATCAGGGATGGAGCGCCGTGCTCCTCCCGGTGCATGCCCGTGAGAAGCTTGATGGTTCCATCGATCTCGGTCTGCTGAACGCGGCGTTTGGTATCTGCGCACTCACGGGGGCGCTGGTCTACGGTGCGGTGGGCAGCCGGTTTCGGCGGTGGCCGGTGTTCACGGTTGCGTTTCTCATCGTAGGCCTGCCGCGCTTCGTGGTGGCCGCCTTCACCGACACCTTCGGGCCACTGGCCGTGATCATGGCGGTTGAGGGCCTCGCTTGCGGTGTGCTCAACCCCATCATGGCCACCGTGACGTATGAGACGGTGCCGGAGGCACTGCGCAGCCGGGTGCTGAGTGCGACGACAGCCTCGGTCCAGCTGGTCACTCCGCTGGGCGGACTGGCTGCGGGCTTCCTCGTGGACTCGGTCGGCCTGCCCTCCACGCTGCTGACGATCGGGGGTGTGTACCTGCTCGCCACGCTGTGCCCGGTGATCTTCCCGGCCTGGAGACAAATGGACAGTACCGGCTCTCCCCACGACAGGGCGGAGGGCTCGCTGCCGCAGAGTTCGGGGTCGAAGCGGGTGTAGTCACGCTGATGGCCGTTTCGGCGCTGCTCACAAACACTTGACGTCGGTGCTCCCCGTCGCGTGATCAGGCGGGGGGCCTTGTCCTCTTCGGTGAGCCGCAGGCGCCAGACCAGGTCCTATATCAGGCGCCAGTCACGGAACGTGACAGATCTCCGGTTCTGAAACAGCTTCTGAACACGAAGTGGGTGTCCGCGGTCGGCAGGCTGAGCTGCTTCTCCAGGACCGGCGTCCAGGGGTCGACTCCCATGCCGACCTTGGCGGCCATGGCGGTGCCGTCCTGCGAGGCCCGGGCCGTGAACGAGAGGGTGTAGCGGCAGCCCGCCCGCAGGGGGATGCCGTCCTGGCCAAACACGGCGTCCCACAGGTTCGCGGCGTCCGTGCTCGCGGTGGCCTCGAGGCCGGCCGTTCCGGCGGTGATGGTGACCATGGCGGCGTTGCCCGACCACCAGCCGGTCGTGCCGTTGGTGAACGACCCGTTGGTGATGAGGTCTCCGTACGCGGGCACAGGGAAGCCCCTCCTTTTACTTGGTGTAGGTGACGCGCAGTTTCGGCGGGTACGTCTGCCCGTACCCGCGGGCCCTCCCGTAGAAGGTCTTGTCGGTGGTGTTGGGGTCCAGCGCGATGCCCCGCCACGTGGTGGAGTCGAACACTGCGGTGATGTCGACCCACTTGCCCTGGTTGCGTTTCCAGGCGATGGTCTGCGCCTCGGTGTCGCAGGAGAACTTCGCCGGCCGGGAGGCGTGTTTGTGGGCGCGGATGACGGCCTTGCCGCCGTCCGCGTAGTACCAGTGGTCGAAGTACAAATAGATCTCGGCTTTGTTGATCTTCGCGCCGGACAGGTCGGTGGCCAGGGCCGCGGGGAAGCCGATCAAACTGGCCTGCACGCCGTTGTTGGCGGAGTAGTAGCCCTGCAGGCAGGAGTTGCCGTAGTAGGCGTTGTAGCCGGAGCGGCTCGCGTACGACCCGGACCAGGAGGCCGCGTAGGTCTTGGTGTACGTCTGCACCGGTTCGGCGCCGGTGCCGCCGCCGGTGTTGTACACGCCGGTCAGCGGGATCTCCGGGCCGATGTCCTCGACGTAGAAGACGTTGGTGCGGCCGGTGGTGCCCAGGCCGAGTTCGAGGGTCTGCCCACTGGTGCCGCCGGAGTTCTGGAACGAGAGCAGCAGGCGGTGCAGGCCGGGACCCAGGGTGGTGGCGCTCGTGACGTGTTCCAGGTCGACTCGCTGGAAGCGGCCGGTGTGCGACGGCGTGAGGATCTCGGTTTCCCGCAGGGTCGAGGTGAGCGTGGGCTTCGCGGTGCCCCCGTCACGCAGGTAGAGGTGGATCTCGCCATCGGTGGCGTTGTCGAGGTCGGCGGTGGCCCGGAAGACGATCCGGTACAGGCGGCCTGCCTCGGCGGTGAAGGGCAGCTCCAGATAGCCCATCTCGCTGCCCGTTGTGGTGACGGTGGTGCCCGGGGCGGCGCGCGCGATGATTCCCTTGGGCCCGGCCCCGAACAGGTCGCTGACGGGCTCCCCGCCCACGGTCAGCTCCCCGGCGACGTTGACGTCGTTGAAGCCGGCGGATCCGTCGGTGTCGATCGTCGCCACCGGCTCGCCGTTGTTGCGCAGGGTCAGGTACTGGGGTGCCCCGGTGACCAGGGACACCGCCTCCTCGCCGGTCTCGTCGAACAGGCGCACCCCCTGGGGGCCGATCTCCGCGCGGGCGCCGCCGGTGACCCGACCGAAGATCGTGTGGACTTCGGAGTTGTCGAACACGACCCAGCCGGCCGTGGCGGCGGAGGACTCCAGGCACAGCACGGCCTGGGTGGTGCCCTGCGGGGCGGCGACCTGGCCGGTGATGCGCTGCCACATGCCGGGGATGGGGGTGGTCTTCTCCACCACGCCGTAGCCGAGGACCGTGCCGACGGCGTTCTCCCACCGGGCGAGGATCTTCACGCCGCTCGCGTTGAGGTCGTCGGAGGTGAGGATGTCGACGGCCATGTAGAGCTGGACGCCGGCGAGGATGGGCACCCGGGCCAGCGGCAGGGTGAAGTAGGTGGGGGTGTCGGCCAGACAGTCTGCGCGGACGCCGATGCCGGTGCGGTTGCCGGGGGCCAGCGACCACGGGGCGCCGGCCGCGGCGATCGCGGCCGCGGTGGCCGCGCCCTCGAAGCCGGGGTCGGGCATCAGGTTGGTGCCCTGCCCGACGGCGATCTGGTCGGGGGTGACCGAACCGACCGCCAGGTGCGGTGTGATGATGGCGCCGACCGCGATGTGGCCCTGCTGGATGACGCCGGTGCCGACGTCCGTGGAGGCCGCGCGGCGCGCGGCGGTCTGCACGGCCGCGGAGGGCAGGCTGGGGGTACCGGAGGTGTTGACCGCGACCAGGCGCACCCAGATCGGGTCGTAGTAGTTGGTGGCGATGGTCACCGACGCGCCGGACGCGGCCTCGATCGTGGCCGCCGGCCACATCACGTCCGGCTCGGCGTCCGCCGAGGTCATCAGGTGCACCTGGACGCGGGAGAGGTCCAGCGGGGCGGCATCCGCGTCGGTGAACGCGCCGTCCCAGGTGATGCGGACGCCGTTGAGGGCGGGTTCGGTCTGCGGGGCGGACGGGACGGGCGGGCGGGGGCCGTTGACCGCGACCACGCCGGAAGTGCCGTCGCCCTGCTGGCCGATGACGGCCCGCAGCGAGCCGCCGACGTCGTAGACCTCCAGGGCGGTGTCTTCCAGGGAGGCGTGGCTGAGGCGGCTGGCGCGCTGGAGGCCGGTGATCTGCCGTTCGATGCGGGCGAGGCGGGAGCCGATGTCGAGGCTGCTCACGCGGCGGCCCCGTAGTGGAAGGAGTCGGCCCGGGCGAGGCTCACGGTGACGCTCTCGCCGTCGCTGCCGCCCGGGCGGACGCTCCAGCCCATGACCCGCATCCAGCCGGTGAAGGACACCCAGTCGTTGTGGACCCGGGTGTAGACGTCGTCGCCCACCTGGAAGGAGCCCAGCGGGGCGGCCGGGTGGTCGGGGCGGATGCGGATCTGTTCGATGGTGCCGCGGATCTGCCGGCGCTTGCGGTCGGCGGCGGCCCGCTTGGCGAGGATGTCGGTGCCCTTGACCTCCGGCAGGGCCAGCACGGTCTCCATGCGCAGCCGTCCGTCGCGGACGCTGTCGATGTGCCGGCGCTTGTTGCGGCCCTCGCCGGAGCCGGTGGCAATGACGGTGTTGGCGAACTCGTCGGCGGAGCGCGGGACGGGCGGGGCGTCGAGGACGTTGATGCCGGTGGAGAAGGACACGTCGGTGCGGCGCGTGCCCAGCCGCGGGTAGCCCAGGCGCAGCCTGCGCACGATGGCGCCGTTCGCGCCCCAGGCGGTGTCGCACGTGTAGTCCGGGGAGTCGTCGGCGGAGACCAGGTCGTCGACGGCGTCACCGAGGACCGGCTCTTCCCACCAGGAGAACTTCAGCGGCTCGGCGGTCGTGCCGACCTTGGCGGTGGAGGTGGTGGGGTCCACGACGACGCCCAGGTTGCCGTCCGGCAGGGACTGCGCGTACGCCCAGACGTCCCGGATCACCTTGCAGGGGTCGGCGTTGACGTACGGGCCGCGGCCGTTGAGTTCGCCGTGGACGTCGTGGCGGCGCTGCAGGTACGACGACCAGCCGGCCGCCTCGAGGGAGAGGGTGCGGTCCTCGGGGGTGGCCTGCCACAGCAGTCCGCCCCAGCGCAGGTGCCCGTCGCGCTCGGCGTACAGCAGGACGTTGCCTTCGTCGGCGACGTCCGGCAGGGAGCGGGCGAAGCGCGGGGCGAGTTTGCCGGTCAGGGCGCCGGGCCCGTTGAGTTCGGGGCCGAACTCGACGTCGGTGAGGGGCACGTCCGGGCTGATGATCTCGCCGGTGAGGGCGTGCTGGGCGAGGTAGCGGTAGGCGGACGCCATCAGATGATCCCCTCGCTGAACTCGACGTCCGCGAAGATCGACGTGCCCGCGTCGACGCTGAGGTCGCCGGTCGGGGACTTGTACATGTAGGTCTCGACGTATAGGCGCTGGGTGGTGCCGCGGGCTGCCGCGGAGAGGGTGATGGTGTCGCCGAGGACGATGGTGTTGCGGCGGGTGTTGTTGGCCTGGTCGTCGTCGATGACGGTGGCCTGGCCGACGTCGGTGCCCAGGTACTGGCGCATCTGCGCGAACACGTCGGCCTTGGTGTAGCGCAGCCCGGCGACGGTGAGCATGATCTTCGCGGTGGTGGCCCAGGAGGGTACGGCGACGTTCCAGGTCGCCGCGGCCGGCCAGACGTGCCACTTGGCGTCCGAGTACGCCAGGGTGCTGAGCGTCGTGGGGAAGCTCGGGTACAGGGAGCGCTCGCGGCGGGGGTTGGCGATGCGCCGCAGATCGGTGATCATCGCGGCGGTGACGGTGCCGGTGTTCGCCGGGAGACTCACTCGGGCCAGGGGGATCGCAGAGTACCCGGCCGGCACGGCGGTGGCGGTGCTGGAGACCCCGGAGATGACGTCGAAGAACACCGTGTCGTCGGTGGCCGGGTTGCGGTTGCCCTCGTACTCCGGGTCCAGGACGCGCAGGACGACCATGTCGGTGCGCGGGCTGGCGCCGGTCGGCGCGATCGGGACCTGCTCGGTGCCGATGTTGTACGCGGTGTAGTGGCCCTGCCAGGGCACCGCGCGCCCGCGGACGATGCCAGAGCCCTCCCCCACCAGGACGCCGCCGGCCGGGACGGTCAGCGGAGTGACCTTCAGGTCGTTGCCCTCGGTGACGCCTTCGGCCCCGCGGGACAGGTCGCGGATCATCATGCGGAAGGTCTGGGCGGAGTGCTTCGCGCCGGTGGTGAGCAGCGGCGCCTGGGCCAGGGTCATACGGGGTCGCTCCTCTACAGGGTGGGCCAGGCTGGCCGCCACGTGGCGGTCAGGCGGGCGGAGTTGGTGGGGTCGGTGGCGGTCCACCGCAGCTCGCTGACGCCGGTGGGCAGCGTGAACGTGTCGATGCGGGAGGCGGCGGTCAGTGCCGTGGCGGCGTTGCCGCCGTTGCTGCGCAGCACGGAGCGCCAGGTGGGCCGGGTGTCGATCTCGATGAAGTCGCCCGGGTCGATGACGGTGTTGAGCTGCAGCACGCGGCCGGACTCGACGTGGGTAATGCGTGGGTTGGCGCACGGGCCGTAGATCCGCAGCACGGGCCAGGTCGGGGCCTTGCCGTCGACCTGGATCCAGCCGGGCCGGGTGGTGCCGTCCGGGCCTGGGTCGACGACGATGGGCGCGACGACGGGCGCCGTGAACCCCCCGTCGGAGATCATGCCGAGCGGGATCGTGGCGTGCTGGGGGGTGTCGCTGTAGTAGAGGGGGTCGGCGGCGAGGAACTCGAGGTCGAGGGGCACCCAGCCGTTGACGAGCTGGGTCAGGTCCGGGTCGGCCTTGCGGAGCCGGCCGTTGAGGACACGGACGTCGCGGCCGGGGAACTTCAGCCGCAGTTCGGTGGTGGCGCCGCCGGTCAGGCGCAGCGCGGGGTCGTCGTGGACGTCCTGGATTGCGGCGAGGAGGTCGAGGGCGGCCACCTGGTCGCCGGGGGTTTTGATCGCGGCGTCGATGCGGACGGTGCGGCCGGTGTAGTAGTCCGCGCCGAGCCAGATGCCGTCCGCGCTGGGCGGGTCGACGTCGGCGGTGCGTACCTCGGCGCGGCCCAGGCCCTCGATGGCGGCAATGGGGACCGGGGTGCCGGTGCCGATGACGACGCCGCCCAGTTCGTGCTGGTGGTCCTTGAGGATGGCGTTCATCGGTGCTGCACCCCGCCTCGCTGAGCGCGGCGCAGCTGGTAGCCGACGGCAGCGGCGATCTGCTGTTCGGTGGCGCCGGGACGGTCGATCTGGATGGTCTGGTTGCCGATCAGCGGGGCGGCCTGCTGAACGACGATGACCTGCACGCGGCCGGCCGCGGCGTCCTGCAGGCCGGTGAGGGCGTAGCCGAAGCGCCCGGCGACGTCGCCCAGGACGGCGGTGGCGCGGCGGCGTTTGCCGAGGGCGAGCGGCACGTACGCCTCGCCCTGCGTGCTCGGTTCGGCGAAGCGGACCAGGCCGCCCGAGGTCGCGTAGATGCCCTCGCGGATGCCGCCGTCGGCGTAGGCGAGGCCCTTGTTGGCCTTGGTGAGGTCGGCGAGCAGGCGTGTCGCGCGGGAGCCGAGGGCCTTCTTGATCTGAGCGGTGGCCCTGGTGGCCACCGTGATGATCTCGTCCTCGTCGAGGCCGGTCGCGTCCGCGATGGCGTGGATGCCGGTGGTCTTCGACTTCGTCGCCCCGATGATCTTCACGAGGGTGGCGAGCTGCTCGTCCGAGAGCGTCTTGCCCGCCGCCTTGGAGGCGTCGTTGGCGGCCTTCGCCTTCTTCGGGCTCTTGACCGCCTGGGCCGCGAGGTCCTCGGCGTCCTGGTCGCCCTGCTCGGCCAGGCGCGCGGCGAGGTCGCCATAGCCGGAGGCGGCCAGTTTGGCCAGGTTCTGCTGGAAGGCGGTCTGGTCCTTCACGGCGCTCTTGAGCTGCCCGGTGTAGTCGCCCAGGCTCGCCTTGGACGCCTCGGCGAGGGCTTTGAGCTCCTTGGTCATCTGGCGGACGTACTTGCCGGAGCCGGTGGCCATCTTCCGGGTCAGCGCGACGCCGTCCTCGCCCATCTCCTCGAGGGCCTTGGCGACGTCGGTGCCGGCGCGGGCGGCGACGGTGGACAGGTCGCGGCGCCAGCGGGACATCGCCTTGGAGGACGCCTTCAGCTTCTTGAGGAAGATGTCGAGGCTGAAGTTGCCCTTCTTGTTCTGGGACTCGCTCGCGATCGACGACAGCGTGGTGTACGAGGCCGGGGTGTAGGAGAAGTCCGACAGGCCGCCGTCGGCGTACCAGTCGATCCCGGACGGGTCTCCGCCCAGGCGGCGCACGACCTCCTCGGTGATCCGGCGGGAACGGGGCCGCTTGGAGTGGGCGAAGGGGACGTATGCCTCCCCGTGAGTCTCGTCCTCCCCCCACACCCGCCAGGAGCCGCCCTTGGCGATCTGCGCGACGTGGTTCTCCTTGCGCATGCCGCCGTCGGCGTAGAAGTCGACGATCCCGCCGTCGGCCTGCTTGCGGACGTTGTCGGCCTGCTTGCGCAGCGCGTCGGCGAGGCTGGACGGGTCGGCGCCGAGGTTCGAGAAGACCGACACGTGCTTGGTGGTGATGGTGATCGACTTGTCGCTGAGCCGGTCCCGGGCGCCCTGGACCGCGGCGATGTTGGACAGGGCGGTGCCGGTCTTGGCGGTGACCTCCACGCTGCCGTCGGGCAGCGTCCGGGTGGTGAAGCCGACCTTGTTCAGGGCGTCCATCGCCGTCTTGTTCAGCGTCTTGACGGTGACGGACTTCGCGCCGGGGGTGGCCTTGATCTTGGCGATCACGGAGTCGAGGCCGCCGACGGCGACGGCGGTCTTCGCGTCGACCTTGACGTCCTTGCCCGCGGGGACCGACGACAGGGCGCTGACGAGCAGGCCCAGTTCGGCACGGGCGCCCTGCGTGGGAGCGGTGATCTTGTATTCGCGGGTGCCGGGGATGAGCTCGATCGCGTAGCCGAGGTCCTCCAGCTCCTTCTTGGCCTGCTCCCCCAGCGCGTCGACGGTGATCGTGCGCTTGTCGGGGACGCGCGCGAACTCGGCCTGCACGGCGAGGAGTTCGGCCAGCGTCTGGTCGACTCCCTTGGTCTGCAGGAGGATCGACACCTGGCCGGGGATCAGACCCATCTGGTCGGCGACCTGCTGGGCCTGGGCGCCGGTGACGCCGTACTGGGCCAGCAGGTCCAGGGCCGACTTGCGGGCCTTGTCCATCTCGGTGCGCGCGGCCTGCAGGGACTGCGGCAGGTCCTTGCCCTGCTTCTGCGCGAAGTCGAACGAGGCGATCGCGGAGGACGCTGCGGCGTCGGAGATGTTGTTGAGGCTGTTGAACAGCTGCTGCCCGTTGCGGCTGGTCGTGTTGAGGGTGCCGTTGAGGCCGACGAGCTTCTTGCCGTAGTCGCCGGACTTCTTGATCTGGTCGTCGACGGCCTCGCTGGCGTTGAGGACGGCCTCGTTGAGCCGGGCCTGGGCCGCCTGCAGGCTCACCGACCCGCCGGACAGCAGGTCGAGGGCGTCCTTCAGGGCGCGGGTGCGCTGGTCGGCGTCGGCGGTGCGGTCGGCGAGCGCGCCGACGGCCACCTTGAGCTTGTCGTACGCGCTCAGCGCCCGGCCGGAAGGATTCTGCGCCTCCGCGAGCCGCTTGGCGTCCTTGACGCCCTGCTCCATCTCGCCGCGCATCGACTTCAGCGCGTCGGCCGCCTTCTTGTACCGCTCGCCGGTGTCGGTGTACTCGAGCTTGCTGGCCTTGCCGGCGGCGTAGTCGACGTACTCCTTGTTGGCCTCGGCCAGGTCGCGGTACTTCTTCTCCAGAGCGGCGAGGCTGGTGCCCTGTCCGAGGTAGGCGTCGGTGAGGGTCCGCATGGAGACGCCGGATTCCTCCAGGACGTCGACCAGCTTGGTCTTGCTGTCGTGCAGCTTGTAGTCGAGGAGGGTCTGGGCCGCGGCGGCCCGCACGTTCTCGTCGATGACGCCGCCGGAGTCGCGCAGCGCCCGGGTCAGGTCGGCAATGCGCTCCTGGTGCTCGGCGGCGGCCTGGGCGGCCTTCTGCTGCTGGGCGGCGAGCAGTCCGAGGCCGACGGTGACGCCGGCGAGCGCCAGGCCCCAGGGCCCGCCCATCGCGCCCATCAGCCCGGTCATCGCGCCACGCAGGCCGGTGCCCGCGGCCCGGGTGATGCCGTTGAGGGTGCCGGTGAACCCCGACCCGGCGGAGGAGGCGGTCCGGAAGGAGGACGCCATCTGCCCGATGATCGGAACCCGGGTCTGCAGCACGGCGAACGCGGCGCCGTACCGGGTGATGGACTGGCCGGAGGCGGTCGCGAGGCTGCGCTGCACGGCCATCTGGGAGTTGAGGCTGCTGACCGCGCCCGTGACCCGGCCGCTGATGGTGCTGGCGAGGCCGGACATGATCGGGCCGACCCGGCGGTACAGCAGCAGCCCGAACAGCGCCGTCTGCACGGGCCCCGGGAGTGCGCCGAAGACGGAGACGAGTCCGCCGACGACCTGCCCGATGGGGACCAGGACCGTGGAGAGGGCCTCCACGGCGGCGGCTGCCGCGTCCAGGACGAGGACGATGACGTCGAGGGAGTTGGCCGCGCCGTCCGTGTCGCTGCCCAGGTCGGCCAGGGCCTCCCCGATCGGGGTGACGCCCTGGGCGAGGTTGTCCAGCACCGTCATCAGGGCCTGCCCGGCGCTGATGAGGACGTGCAGGCCGTCGGCGAGAGCGGTCTCCCCCAGTTCCTTCAGCGGCTCGAGGAGGCCCTTGGCCTCGTCGACCAGGCCGCCGAGCCCTTCGCGGGCCTGCGCGGCCAGGTCGGGCCCGAACAGGGTGGTCAGGTCCCGGGCGTAGCCGATGGCGCCCGTGATGTACGGCGTGGCGGAGGCCAGTCCGGAGGTGAGTCCGCGGGTGAGCCACTCCAGGCCCGGGGCGAGTCCCTCGTAGATCTCCAGGCCGGTCTGGCGGGTCTGCTTCTTCAGCAGCACCATGGCGCCGGCCAGGCCCTGGTTCTTCGCCGCGGCGATCGTCGCCGCGGCGCCGTTCTCGTTGACGGCCTGGTTGAGGGAGTCGAAGGAGACGACGCCCTGGTGGGCGAGCGCGATCGCGCCGGAGAGGGCGGGCTTGCCGAACGCCTTTGCCGCGGCAGCGGTGAAGTCCTGCTGCGACATCTCGTGCTGAGCGTGGCTCAGCTTGTCGATGACGTAGCGCAGGCCCTTGAAGCGGCCCTCGGTGTCCCACGCCTCGATGCCCATCTCGCGCAGACCCTCGGTCATTTTCTTCGTGGGGTTCGCGAGATTGGTGAAAATACCCCGGAGGGTTGTTCCTGCGGTTTGGCCGAGAATACCGGCCTTGCCGAGCATGCCGACCGCTGCGGCGGCCTCTTCCATGGAAACGCCCAGGCCATGGGCTACCGGCCCGGCGTATTTCATCGAATAGTAGATATCGATGATGTCGCCGGATGCGGCATTTGCTGTTGCCGCGAGAATGTCCGCCGCACGGCCCGCCTGATCGGCGCCCAGGGCGAATTGGTCCATCATGTCGCCGAGATATTTGGCGGAATCTGCGGCGTTGACGTTCGCGGCGGCCGACAGTTGCAGCGACGCCCGGGTGGCGCTGATGGCCTGGTCGGTGCGGAAGCCCGCCTTGGCCAGTTCCACCATCGCCTCGGCGGCGCCGCCGGCGGTGGCGGTGGGCAGCTCCATGTCGGCGCCCAGGGCCTTGGCGGTGGACGAGGCGCGCTGCATCTGCGATGCCGTGGCGCCGGTGACCGCCCCGAAGGTGGCCATCCCGCGCTGGTACTCGTTGCCGTTCTCGATCAGTTCGTGCAGACCGAGGACCAGTCCTCCCCCGGCCAACAGCCCGGTCAGCCCGGCCAGTTCGGAGCGCAGACGGCGGGTGGCGGACTCCGTGTCGTGCAGGGAGCGGGTGCCGCGGCGGCCGATGCCCGCGAGGCGGCCGTCGGCGTTGCGGGCCGCCCGGGCCAGGGATGCCAGGTCGGTGGTGGCGGTGCGGAGCTGGCGGGACATGGCCCGCAGGTCGGTGGCCGCGGAGCGGGAGGCGCGGGCGCTGGAGCGCTGGGCGCTGGCGGCCCGGTTGGCGTCGCTGCCCAGGCGGCGCAGGTCCCGGCCTGCCGAGGAGGCGCCGGTGCGCAGGGTGCGCAGCGGGGTGGCGGCGCCGCGCAGGCCGGTGGCCAGCGTGCGCAGCGAGCGGTCGCCCGCGCCAAGGCGGCCCACCTCCCGGCGGACGGCGGCCAGTTCGCGGGAGAGGTCGCGGGCCTCGCGGCGGGAGCGGTTGAGGGTGCGCACGAGCCCGTCGCCGTTGCCCGTCAGGGCAACAGAGAGGCTCCACGCGACCACCGCCGCTCTCCTTTCCGCTCGCTAGAGGCGGTGATCCCGGCGGGTGTGCGCCCGGGTGCGCTGTTCGTGCAGTGCTCGGGGGATGAGGCCGACCTTCACGCCGTAGCCGTGCTGGCCGTCGGGGACGTGATCGCGTTCGTGGGCGATCAGCTCGCAGCCGGGGCAGCGGGAGGTGGTGCCGACGTACGCGAAGCGGTCGCCGCCGGCGTCCTCGTCCCACTCGTCGTGCCGGGTGCCGCAGTCGGGGCAGGTGAGCCGCTGCAGCTCCCGGTAGGCGAGGGCCTTGGCCCGGTCGACCGGCGTCCAGGTGCCGTCACCGCCGAGGAAGGCGCTGTGCGGGATCCCCCAGCGGTCGCACAGCTCCAGCTCGGCCCTCAGCTGCGGGTCGGCCCGGAGCCTTTTCCCCAGTCGCTGCGCTTGGTGTTCTGCGCGGCGAGCGCGGCCTGGAAGAGTTCGACACGGTCGGCCATGCCCCAGGAGGCGAGCAGATCGGTGGCCTCGTCCTCGCTCATGCCGTCCACGCTGGCGGCGGAGATGAGGGCGGCGGGGAAGGTGTCCTCGTTCCAGTCGGAGCCGGACTCGGCCTGTTCCTCCGTCGGCGGGTGCTCCTTGACCAGCTCGGCGAAGGCGTCACCGGGCAGGGCGCGGAAGGTGAGGACCTCGCAGTCGGCCTCGTACGCGGCGCGGGCCTCCTCGAGGGCGGCCTCGGCCGCCTTCGCCTCCTTGGCCAGGGCGTCGTTGCCCGGGTCGGCGTCGACGAGCTGGCGGAGGTTCTTCGCCTGCCGCAGGGCTTCCTCGAAGCGGTCGCGCAGGCCCTGGTCCTGCCACAGGTACAGGGGGACTTCGGCGGCCTTGCGGGCCCGCAGCCGGGCCATCTTCGCGGACCAGTGGGCATCGGCGGCCACGGCGGCGGCCGGCGGCTCGGTGTGGACGGCGGCGCTCACGACGTCAGCTCCTTCTTCGTGCTGTTGGTCGCGGTGTTGCCGACGGCCGGGACGGCCAGGCCCTGGGCCGGGCGGCGGGTGATGGTGAACTTCGTCTCGAACTTCGCCGCTTCGTTGTCGGTGGTGAAGGCGGGCGACTGGGAGCCGACGCGGACCGGGAACACGTCCATCGACTTCGAGTTAGGGACGTCGCCCTTGCGGAGGATGACGACGTAGCCGATGGTCCCCTTCTTCAGGAGCTGCTCGATCTCGTCGCTGACCTTGTCCTCGTAGAAGGTGAACGAGGAGTCCTCGGCCTTGTCGGATCCGGGGATGGAGGAATCGAAGTCGTCGCCCATGTCGGGCGTCTCGATGCTCTGGTTCTCCAGCGTGAAGCCGGAGATGTTGGCGATCGCCGCGGACAGGTTGGTGCTGCCGTCGAGTTCGGCGCGGGTCGGCTTGAGGTTCGCCGCGTCGGCGATGGTCGGCAGCCACAGGAAGATGGAGACGCCACGGCGGCTGTACTTCTCAACCGTCTTGGCGGTGGGCAGTGCCATGGGATGGGCCCCTCGGGTCTGCGCGTCAGTGCAGGTCGGTCACCAGGTGCTGGTGCCGTGTCCGCGAAAGGGGCCGCCGCGGTGCGGGGTGGCGAGCCGGGCTAGCCGGTCGCCGGGGTCCAGCGGAGCTGGAATCTGATCACATAAGAAACGATAACGGCGGCCGGGTCGTCCTCCGGGCCAGCGTCTAGAGCCAGTTCGCGGGCGTAGCAGCTGAAGCCCGGCACCGTGAGGGCGTGCAGCCAGGCCCCGTCGGTGTCGCGTCCGAGGACGGCGGTGCGGACGCGGTCGGCGAGCCATTCCGCCTGGGCGTGGGTGCGGGCCACGCAGTCGACCTGGTAGTAGGTGTCGCTGTCCTCATGCCGGTCGGTGAACGGGGCCCCGTCCAGGGTGAGGGTGAGGGAGCGCAGTACGGAGTACGGCGGCTCGGCCGGCTTGCCGTCGACCTGGGGCAGCGCCCCGGCGCCGCACGGCTTGCCGGTCGCGGTAGCGAGCAGTGCCCCCAGTGCCTGGGATACGAGGCGGCGTTCGATCATTCGAAGGCCCCCATCGCGGCGGTGGCGATCCGTTCGGCGAAGCGGGGCTGGATCAGGGCGAGCGCCGGGGTGACGTGCGGGAAGGGCGGCTGGGCGTAGATCCGGCCGAGGGAGTCGGCGCCGTAGAAGCCGAGTTCCAGGCGGCGGGCCTGGGGGGCGAAGGTGCCCACCGTGGCGGTGGCGCCGTGTCGGCGGGGGCGGACCTGGACCTGCCAACTGGCCCGGTAGCGGCCGGTGATGACGTTCGGGCCGGGCCGTCCGCTGGCGGCGGCCTGGATGAGGGCCTGCAAGACCATGGCCTCGTGGCCGACGGCGCGCGCGGTGGCCGGTCCGACCCGGGCGGCGGCCTGGGCCATGGCGGCGGCGAGCTGGTCGGGGTCGGTGAAGCGCCGGGCGGGGCTCATGGGCTGGCCCCTCGCGGGTTGTTCTCGTCCAGCCAGGTCACGCGGACGGCGATGACGGTGGCGGCCAGGCCCGGCTGGGCGCAGCGCCAGGTCCGTCCGACCAGCGCCGGGTCCTGGGCGGCGCGCAGCACACGGACGGTGTCGTCGCGGGCGGCGACCGGGGCGTCGACGGGGGTCAGCAGCCGGTAGGTGGTCTTGGGGTCGTCCGGGTAGGGCTGGCCGGCGACGGGCACGGTGATGCCGGGGGCGGCGGTGTCGTCGAGGACGGCGCCGGGACCCTCGTACACCACGTGCGGAGGCGGGGCCTCGAGGTCGCCGGTGTCCGGGTTGAGGATGGGGGGCCCGGCCGGGCGGCTGATCTGGATGGTGTCGCCCATCATGAGGTCCTCGACGAGCGCGCCGAGGAAGCGGAGGTCGAGGGTCATGGGCGGCCTCCGGCCCACTCGGTGAGCTGGCGGAGCATGGCGGTGGTCAGTTCGGTGGGGCTGCCGTCGAGGTCGTCGCGGTTGAGGGCGGCCTGCTGCAGGCGGGACGGGTCGATGCCGGCCAGGAAGGCCACGATGGCGTCGGTGGGCGGGACTTCGCTGGCGACGGCGACCTGGGCGTAGCCGTCGAAGACGGCGGCGTCGACCGGCGGGCGGACGTACAGCACGAGCAGCGGGGGCTGGTTGGCGCGGTGCTCGAGGGTGTAGCCGGACAGCGACGCGGAGACCTCGTGCCCGGCGAGGGTGACGCCGGCGCGCACTCCGTCGGTGGTGATGCGGACGGAGTGCAGGTCGTCGGCCAGGCTGGGTTCCTGCATGGCGGGGAGTCCTCGTCTCTCGGTGGCGGTGGTGGCGGGTGGCTACTCGGGGTCGTCGGTGTCGTCCGCTTCCGGGGGCGGGTCGGCGCGTTCGGTGTCGGTGCTGACGGCGAACCCGAAGGGGACGTCGTCGGCGGGCGGTTCGGCGGGCAGGGCCTGAAGCAGGCGCAGCGCGGTGGTCTCGGCGGCCTTGAGGGCGGCGGTGCTGTTCTGGCCGACTTCGATCTCGATCTCGCGGCCGGGGGCGCGGACGATCAGGCGCATCGGCTGCCGTCCTCACCGATGGTGGGCCAGTGCCAGGTGCCGGGGGCCAGCGGTGTGGCGTCGGCGTGCGGCAGGGGGCCGCTGAAGAAGAAGCCCTCGGGGCTGAAGACGACGAGGACGGGCTGTCCGGCGTCGTCGACGGCGGTGACGAGCGCGGCACGGCAGGTGCTGGGGTAGCGGCCGTCGGCGCTGCCGCGGGAGACGTAGTGGACGATCCGGCCGATGACCAGGGGCTGGTCGGTTCTCGGGGCGGTCGGGGCGCTCATACGGGTTGTCCCTCCTCGATGGCGGGGTCGTGGTTGAGGTCCGGGCGGGGGATGAAGCGGCGCAGGCATCCCGGATGGGCGATCGGGTAGATGGCGGCTTCCTCGGCGGAGCGGAGGGTGTCGTGGGCGCGGTCGGGTTCGGGATGGCTGGTCCACCCGCACTCGGGGCCGTCGGTGACCTGCACCCAGCGGGCCTCGAGGTCGGCGGTGGTGGCGGTGAGCGCGCCGGTGTTAGCGACGGTGACGGACTGCGCGGACAGCGCGGCCCGGGCCCAGGAGGCGGCCGGGTGCTGGGTGCCGCGGCCGTAAGGGACGGTGTCCAGCGGGTGCTGGGTGGCCAGGTCGTCCGTGGTGGGCGGATCAAGAGCGCGGGCGGCGGCGGTGGCGGCCCGGGCGAACGCCTGGGCCCGGCGGACGATGTCGGTGATGCGGCGGATGAGGACCGGGTAGCAGGCCGCGGTCAGGACGGACAGCACGTCCTGGTGGGTTGGGCTCCACTCGAAGGCCGGCCTGCGGGCGTCCGGTGTGAGCAGGGCGGAGCGCAGCGCGTCCTCGGCGCCGAGCCGGTAGGCCCTGGGCAGGTCGACGGCGGTCCACCGTTCGACGAGCGCGCCGACGTCGGTGTTGAAGCGGGCGGTCGCCGCGGTGAAGGCGGCCAGCGCCGTACGGACGGCGGGCGGTACGGCGCCGGGCCGGGCGCCGCGGCGCCGCGCGCTGGACAGGGCCCGCAGGACGGTCTGCTGAGCGGTGGTCAGCAGCAGCCAGTCGGCCTCGAGTTGGCGTTGGGCGGCTGCGATGAGCTGGCCGAGGGCCTCGTCGCGGGTGGTTTCGCGCGGGGTGCTCATCGGCGGGGCCGCTCGCGCAGGTACAGCACGCCGCCGCCCGGGCCGTCGCCGTCGCCAGGGGTCTCCTCGCCGGGGACGGGCGTGGCGGGGTCCTCCAGCTCTTCGATCTGCCGGTCCAAGGCGGCCACGTTGCCGCTGGTGTCGACGGAGACGACGCCGGACAGTGACACCTTCAGCGGCTGGGCAAGCAGCGTCGCGCGGCGTTCGCGCAGCACCTCGAGCGCCACGGCGCGCAGCGAGTGCAGGCGGGCGTAGCGCTGGTCGAGGTCGGTGGTGTCGGTGGCCGGGCCGAGCGTGGCCAGCAGCCAGCGGCGGGAGGCGTCGTCCATGGGGCAGCCCCAGACGGGTGGGAAGAAAAGGGGGTCCGGTACGGGCCGGGTGAGGACGGGCCCGGCCCGTACCGGACGGCGAGGGGCCGGGTTACTCCTCGGCCTTGGCGGTGGTGCGCCGGGTGCGCGGCTTGTTCTCCGGCTTCGGTTCCGGCTCGGCCGGCTCCTGGGCAGCGGGCTCCTGCCCGCCCCCGCCCGCGCCCGGGTCGGGCGCCGCCGGGGTGTCCGCCGGGTCGGGCTCGGGCACCTCGCCGTTCTCCCACGCGGACGGGGTGCGGATGAGCTGGGCCAGGTGCGGCTCCGGCTCGGTTCCGGCCTCGCAGATGACCCACTCGTGCGAGGTCGGGTCCTTGACGTAGACGGTGGAGAGGAGTCGGGGCACGGTCACCACACCCGCGCGGCCATGTGGATGTCCGGCACGTACATCACCGGCATGGCGGAGGCCGCGACCTTGGTCCACACGGTGACCGGGTCGTCGGTGTAGCCGTGGGTGACGACGATGCCGGGCGCGTCCTCCCGCAGGATCGCGGGGTTGGTGCCGCGGGACAGCACGAGCGACTCGGCGGTGATGCCGTACTGCGTCTCGCCCCACTGGCGCGGGTTGGGCGGCAGCATCAGCCACAGGTTCTCCGGCAGTACCCGCGGGTTGGTGCCGTCGTCCAGGGGGATCTGCACGTCGTACACGGTGATCGGCGGCAGCCCGTACCGCGCACGCACGGCGTCGACCTCGTTGGGGGCGAGGACGGCGGTGGGGATCTGCGAGCCGAGCAGCGACCCGTAGTAGGCCGCCCGGTAGGACTGGTTGCCCGCGAGGAGGCTCTTGGCCTTGAAGGACGTGAAGATCCGGGTGGGCAGCGGTGCCCGGGCGTCGCGCAGCGCCTGGATCCAGCGCATCTCGTCCGCGAGGGCGTCGGCGGTCGGGTCGGTCCACGGCACCGGAGCGGTGGGCATGTGGGCGGCCGGCACCTGGGCGTCGTACTCGATGTACAGGTTGTTCTCGCCCTTGAGCGTGAACTTGCCGTCGGCCAGCAGGTCACCGGCGGCCAGCTCCATGCGGGAGCGGATGGACAGCACGTGCGCGGCGACGTCGTCGTACACGGCCTGGACCAGCTCGTCGGAGTTGGCGCCGCGGTCGGCGTCGAGGAGGATCTGCTCCATCTCGCCCACGAGGTACTTCTGGCCGAGTGGCGGGAGCTTGCCCTCGGTCTCGACCATGGTGATCTCGCGGGTCGCGATGGGCGTGGTCGCGTCCCAGGCGCGGTACTTGGCCGCCGGCACCCGGCGGTTGGTCCGCTTCACCCTCCACTTGACGGTGTTGAGGCGGACTTCCGGCAGCACGCTGCGGGTCAGCTCGTAGTCCTCCGGCCCGGGGATCGCGCGGACGAACGCGTTGATGTCGGTCGCCGTGAGCTCCCGGAGCAGGAGCTCGAGCATGTCGTGCATCTCGGTCGGCATGACGGGGCTCCCTCTCAGGATGCGTAGGTGACGGAGGCGGTGGTCTTCTTCACGGCGGTCGCGTCGAAGGCGACCGGGAGCTTCGCCGGGGCGACGAGGCCGTGGATGCGCAGCGCGGCGCCGATGCGGGTGGCGCCGACGCCGAAGGCGGTCTCGGTGTCGAGGAAGCCGGCGAGGACCTCGTGGCCGTCGGTCGCGGCCGGGTCGTACGGCTCGTACAGGCCGCTGGTGGCGTTGCGGGCCAGCGGCAGGCCGGACTTGAAATGCGCCTCGACGGTCTTGATGCCGCGCACCCAGTGGGTGTTCTCCGCGAACTTCGCAACGTCGAGGGTGATCGTCTGGTTGGTCTCGGTGCCGTGGCTGGACAGCAGCCAGGGGCGACCGACCCGCAGGCTCTGAGTGGTGGTGATCGGCTGGATATCCATGCCGGGGTCGTCCTCCCGTGGGACGGGCGCAGCAGAAGAGCGGGGCACCGCAGTTGGTGCCGTCGTCCACGGGGAGGAAGGGGGTGGGCGTGGTCCCAGGGGTGGTGCGGTGGTGCGGAGCGGCGGCCGGTCAGGCCGCCTGGTCGCCGGTGCCGAACATGCGGGCGGCCATCGCGCGGCCGGCGTCGCCGGGCTTGCCGGTCGGGGCCTGGCGCTGCGGGGGTCCGCCGGCCGGGGAGCCGGACGGAGCGGGCGGGGTCTGGGGTGTGGGGGTGGGCGTCCCGAACAGGGCGGGGCGGCGCTTCTTGAGGTCCTTGGCCGCCTCCGCGATCGCATCGGCGTCGGCGTCCGGGGTCTCGGCGAGGGCCTTGTCCAGCAGCACGAGGGCGTCCTCGAGGTCCGCGTCGGCTGCACCGAGGCCGATGAGCGCAGAGGTGCGCTGCGCCTCCTGCAGCTTGGCCTGGGCCGCGGCCAGGGTCTCGGCGGCGGTGGTCTCCTTGGCGGTGATCGCCTTCTCCCGGTCGGCGAACGCGGCCTCCCGGCGCTGCTCTTCGGACAGCTGGGCTTCCTTGAGTTTCTTGGCGTCGCCGAGGACCTGCTTGATCTGCTCGGCGTCGACGCTGTCCGGGTCGAGACCGGCCTCCGCAGCGAGGTCGCGCAGCGCGGACTGCCTGCCCTGGTCCTTCTCCCGGGTCATCATCAGGCTCAGGCGCTTCTGGGTGACCGTGACGGTCTCCTCGTCGCTGCCCTGGCCGCTCTGGCGGTCGGCGACGTCCTTCGGCGTGGGGACCGGCGGGGGCGAGGCCGGCGGGGCCGCGGGCGGGGCGGGGTTCGGAGCCGGGGCCGGCGGGATGGCCGGGGTGGGCGGTTCGTCGGGCATGTGGGTGTCCTCCACCGGTGCGCCCCCGCGCCGTCTACGAGTTTACGGGCGATCTTGACTGCTGCTGTCCCGCGTCAACTCCGGTGCCCTCCGCGGCCGGTAGGCCGCTGGGGCCGGGCAGGACCGGGGCGGGGATCTGCTCGGGGTCGGCGGGCTTCATGCCGAGGTAGTCGCGTACGGCGGCGGCATCACCGGTGGCGTCGGCGAGGGCGGCGGCCTGGTCGAAGGCGCGGGACTGGATGCGCTCGATCTCTTCCGGGATGTCCTCGATCGGCCAGCCGCCCTCGGCGAGCATCCGCAGCGCGGTCTCCAGGCTGATCAGCCGGGCCGCGTACGCGGTGGCGACCTCCTCGAGCACGCCCATGCGGTCGGTGGGGGTGTAAGCGCCGAAGACCATGTTCGCCGGGTGGACGCCGCGGCCGATCCAGTCGGGGTGCTGCCCGGCGATAAACAACCGCTGAACGAACCGCAGCAGGAGCTGGTACTTGTGCCGGCGGGCCAGGCGCATGGCGGCGATCAGCTTGTCGAGCGGGCCGAGGGAGATCTTCAGGGCGTAGCCGGAAGGCAGCTGCGCCGGGTCCTGGGTGCCCAGTGCGATCGGGGGGAGGCGCAGGTTGACCGCTGCGCGCTCGCGCAGGGTCTCCACCGTGGCCAGGAGCTGGGCGAGTTGGGGTGCGGTGTTCACGACGTCCATGCGCCCGCCGTCGGCCAGCCGGAAGACGGTGCCGGGTTCGACCTGCACGCTGGCCCGGCCGTCCTGCAGGCCCGAGACGGACAGGATCGGGATGCCGGTGGTCGCCGAGGCGCGGGCCGCGTCGGTGTCGGATGCCGCCAGCTCGTCCATGATCTGAAGGACTGCCGCGAGGGACGCCTTACCCCAGTGCTCTTCGGCGCCGGGCACCGTGTTGGGCAGGTGGACCACCGGAATGAAGTCGATCAACAGGTCGAGGGCGTCGAGGACTTCGCCGTCGCCCCTCTGGGCGTAGGTGGCTTTGCCCATCGGCAGGTTGTCGACGTCGTCGGTGCGCTCGAGGTCTTCCAGCAGCCAGGTGGCGTCGGTGAGGTAGCAGGTGAGGTCGGACGGTTCGTCGTTCCAGGCGTACTGGCGCCAGATCCTGCCGTGCTCGTCGGCGGTGTCGCCCGGGGTGAGCTGCGGGTCGTCCTCGTCGCCGACGAAGGCACGCAGCGGCCGGCCGCGCCGGTCGGCGCCCGAGACGGTCGCCGGGCGGATGGGGCCGAGCTCGTAGGTGATGCGGCGCAGCCGCGCCTTGAGGCCGCGCCGTTTGTCCTCGGGGATCTCCCAGGCGAAGTGCACGCGGTGGGGGAACTCCCCGCCGTCGTCGCCCAGGATGGGGAAGTAGAAGCCGGGGTCCATGACGCGCACGACGGGGCGGCGCTTGTCGGGCTCCCAGGAGACCCGGTAGATGGCGTCCCCCAGGCCGACGGCCTTGCGCTCGGCCTGCTGCATCCGCATGGCCAGCTGCTCGTCCTCGGCCCAGGTGAGGAGGTCCTCCTGGACCGCGCGGGCTTCCTCGTCGAACGTGGTGGTGTCGTCCGGCTCCGTGCCGGCCACCACGATGCGCTGTTCGTCGCCGAGGACATCGGAGGTGATCGCGTCGACGAAGGCGGCCGGGTCGCCGTACTCGCGGCGTTCACGGGCGGAGGGCCCGTCGCGGACCTCGGCGAGTTCGCCGGCCTGGCCGCCGTCGTAGGCGGCGAGGACGGTGTACGCGGCGAGGCGGCGGGTGTCTTCCTCGGGCACCCAGGTGGCGTACGCGGACGGGAAGGCCCGCCGGTTGGGGTCGCCGGTGGTCGGATCGGCGTACACCGGCTTGAAGTTGAGCCAGCCCCAGGCGTCGATGAGGAATTGCCGCAGGCCCACGTCGTCCCTCCGGACAAGGTCGGCCCCGCGCCGTGATCAAGGATATCGGCGGGGGGCCGGAGGGGCTGCGGGCGTCAGGCGTAGCGGTGGCCGGCCTCGTAGTGCTCGAAGTCCCGGTCCTCGACCAGCCGCCAGGTGCGGCGGCGGCCGATGACCTGGTTCGCCCAGCGCTTGGCCAGCATGACGTCGCGCTCCGGGATCTCGCTGAACGTCTCGTGGCAGTCGCGCTTGCCGCCTTCCAGTTCCCAGCCGCTCACGTCCACGTCGATCCACGTCGGTGTCAGCTTGTACCAGGCGAGTTCGGCGAGTTCGTCGTCCATCCGGTCCTCCGTCCGATGTGGTTTCTGGGCTTCAACCCCTCCAACTTTACAACGTGATGTTGTATTGTGGCAATGGAGCCGGAGACAACGGATCGTTGTATAGTCAGCGCCGGGCGCGGTCGACGTGCACCGACCGCCCGGAACACGTGCGGTCCACCCCGAGGAGAGCGGGGCGGACCGCACACCCATCGTTCCACCCGACAGCAGAGGACACAGGATCATGACGAAGGAATCGAAGGAAGCGCCCCAAGAAGGGGGCGAGACCGAGGTGTGGGGTTACGCGGAGGTCGCCCAGGAGATCGGCGTGGCGGTCGGGACCGTGCGCTACTACTGGTCGCAGAAGCGCCACCTCCTGCCGGACCCTGACGTGACGCTGAGCGGAAAGCCCGGCTGGTACCCCGCGACCGTGAAGGACTGGAAGATCAAGCGCCCCGGCCAGGGCTTCCGCACCGACCTCCAGGACCAGGACTCCTGAGCCGCCCAGACCGACGCTCGCACCGCCGCGGCGCGCCCCGCTCCCCCTCCGGAGCCGGGGCGCGCGGCGTTTCCAGCGGGCCGAAACAAGATCAGAAAAGCCCTTTCAACTTTACAACATAGCGTTATATAGTCTGCGGGAGAGGCCGGACCCGCCGGCCCCGAGGGGAGGAACGAGATGTTCACCGTCAGCCTGGACCTCAACGCCCACGGCCTGCCCGCCAGCGATCCGCTGACGGTTCACGGGGTCGGCGCCTGGGTTCACGGCACGACCGGCATCCGATACTCCTTCCACGACCCGGCGATCCACTTCCCCGGCTCGGACTGCCCGGTCACCGGCGTCCTGGTGGCCGACAAGTACATCGACCCGGTCTACCGGGACGACCCGGCCAGCTACGACTTCGACGACGAGCCGGCCGTCTCGGTCAGCCTCGGCGACCCGACGGCCGCCGACGTGCACGACCAGATGATCGAGGTCGGCGACTGGGGCTTCAGCGGGTACGTGGTCTGCAGCGACCTGTACCTGAACCCCGGCCCGCACCCCGACCACGCCGACCGGTACCCCTTCGAGGCCGGGACGCGAGTGGACGGGCCGACATACCACCTCACCGCGAGCCTGCTGCGGGCCGCCGCCGCCGACTACGTACACCGGTGGAAGACGACCAACGTGTGACCTGCGCCCCGGCCTCCCCGCCGGGGCGCAGCCGTGACCGCAGCCCGGCGGAGGTGCTCTGACCTCCTCTTTTCTCTGGAAGATCGGCGCCATGCGCTTCAACCTTACAACGCTACATTGTATAGTTGAGGTGCAAGGAACGGACCGGTACCAACGAGGAAGGAGTCAGACATGACCCTCGACCAGCCCACGGCGGACAAGGTGTTCGAGGCCGCCCTCGCGGCGCGGTTCCACCCCACCAACCTGGGCCTGACCGGCGAGGTGTGGGTCGACGGCTACACCTACCGGGTGGTCGTCACCGAGACGGAGCGGGCCTGCACCGACGTACGGGCGGGCTGGGGCGACGCCGAGTACACCTTCGCCAGCGCCAGCCCCGAGCAGGACCGGGCGCTGCGCGAGGCGATCGCCAACCCTAACTAGCCGACAACGGCGGGGGCTTGCCCTGGGGCAAGCACGGCAAGCCCCCGCCACCCGACCCGCGACCGACCACCAAGGAGGCTCCGTGACCGTCACCTTCACCGCCGCACACCGGCCGCCGGTGGGCTACGCCGTCAGCTGCTGCTGCCCGCAGGCCACCGTGCTCGCCCCGCGCTTCGGCAGCTACCCGGATGCCCAGGATGCCGCCGACCGGGCCAACGCCGCCCCCGGCCCGCGAGACCCGCTGCCCGGCTGCGACCTGCCCGAGATCTGCCCGGAGTACCCGCTGTACGCGGAGGAGGTGGACCCGGACGGGGAGGTGCCGTTCGTTGAGTTCTCGAACACCAACGTCGTCGGCGTCCTCGAGGCGCTCGGCTTCCCGCTCGCCGCGGACGCGGGCACGGCGTGCGACGCCCTCGAGGCCGGTCTGCCGCTCGAGGTGCCGGACGACGCCGTGGTGATCCCGGTCGCCGTGGTCGACGCCCACGGCCAGCTGGGCGCGGGAGACTTCCGGGCCCGGGTGCTGACCGCGCTCGGCCTGGCCCCCGAGGATCCCGGCGTGCCGGACCTCCGGCTCGGGCGCACGGTCGTCTGCGGCCGTGCGCCGGGCTACCTGCAGCGGCGCCTGCGGGAGCTGTACGAGCTGGCCGACTGGTGCGCTGCACACGGCCGCGAGGTGGCCTGGCACTGACCCGGTCCGCCCCGCTTGCCCCGGGGCGGACCGGGCGCCGCACGGCGCGCTGTGGCCGCGTCGGCCACGCGCCAAGTGCCGTGCCCATCAGGGACTTTCCTCGAAAGATCTGGGCCGCGGCTTCCACCTTACAACGCATCATTGTATAGTTGATGTTGGAAGGGGCAGACGCCCAGGACGAACCGAGGAGCACCTCATGAACAACGCACGACGCCGGGCCCGGATCTGCATAGCCTTCGCCCGCCAGGAGGTCGCCGAGACCTTCGGGCCGGTCGCCGACCTGGATGCCGAGGACCGCGCCTGGCGGCGGGAGTCCCTCGCCTCCACCTTCAAGGGGTACACGGAGAACCGGGTGACGGGGGTGGGCGCCGACTGGCGCGAGGCCCTCAAGGACGCCGCCGACAGAGGCCGGATCGACCTCGCCGAGTACGACGGGGACCTGACGGTCGCCCGCGACGCACTCCTGCACGGCGCGATCTGGGAGTTCGTCACCACGGCGGACGGGATGGCGATCCTGGACACCTGCGCCTCCTGAACACCCGCAGCTTTGCCAGCCGCCCGAGCGCACCGGGCGGCTGGCAAAGCTGCGGGACTACCCCCCACCCCGCCGGAGAAAGATCACCAAACCCCTTCCAACATTACAACACTGCGTTGTATAGTTGATCTCGAAGGGGGCGGGCAAGCCCCCGGACCTTGATAAGTGCAGAGGGAGCGCAGCATGGACGAGATGACGGTCGCCGACCTGATCGAGAAGCTCGAGCGGATGAACCCGGAGGCCAAGGTGCGCCTGGCCACGCAGCCGAACTACCCCTTCGAGTACACGATCGGCGAGGTGACCGAGACCGAGGACGGCACCTGCTGGATCGCCGAGGGCGAGCAGCAGGGCTACCTCAGCGGCGAGGCCCAGGAGGCCCTGGGCTGGAGCAACTGGAGCCGCAACTAGCCGAACGCCACACCGGGCCCGCCTCGAGGAGAGCGAGGCGGGCCCGCACGGAGACGAAAGGAGCAGCGGATGCCCCTCTACATCCTCAAGGAGCTCGACTCGCAGGGCCGCGTCTTCCAGGACGACGACACCACCGAGTACTTCGACGACACCGACCACAACGGCAACGCGCTGGACGCCGCAATGGACGCCTACAACTTCCGGGTCGGTCAGACCGATGAGGCTTGGGGCGCCGGGGTCGGCGCGACCCGCTGGACGCTCCTTCAGGTCGGCTAGCCCCCGACACCCGCTCCTGGCAGCCCCGGCCCACCCGGCCGGGGCTGCGCCGTTCACCGGCGTCCGTTGAGGCGCCCGTCGCGGTAGCCGCCCGTCCCGCTGTCCACGGCCGCCGGGTTGGCGAGTTCCGTCAACGCGTGCACCGCCGCGTCCATCCGGTCCGGCGAGTCCAGGCCCGGCATCCAGGTCACCATCTGGACCTCGAGCGCCGGCCACTCCCCCACGTGCCGCACCCGGCCCTGCTCGTACAACTGCGCGATCGGCTCCGCCCTCAACCTCTTGCCCTGCTTCGCGGTCACCGGAATGATCCGCGGGCGCAGCGCCCCGGCCGCCTCGGGCCCGCCGCCGCGTACCAGTTCGTCCCAGCCCTGGACCAGCACCTGGCGGGTCATGTCGCCGCCGAAGTTGGACTCGACGACCAGGGCGTCCGCGTCGACCTCGAGGGCGAGTTCGCAGGCGGCGCGCCCCCAGTCGGCGGCGCCCATCTTCCCGGAGCGGTCGGCCAGGACGTACAGGTTCCCGGCGGCGTCGCGGCCGGCGGCCACGATGCCGACCTCGTCGCTGTCCTCGCCGCCTCCGGCCGGGTCGACCGCGACGACGATCCGGGTGAGCTTGATGCCGCGCAGCTGCTCGGTGCTGACCCGGTGGCCGCGGATCCACTCCCACTTCCAGATGCCGCCCTCGAGCGGCCTGGGCTGCTGCTGGTACAGCGCCCACCAGCCGCGCTCGCCGACTTCGTCGCGGAAGTCCTGCAGGTGCTCGAGGCCGAAGCGTTCGGGCCACAGCGGCTCGCCGAGGGCGCGGCCGAGGGCGTCGTCCGGGCTGTCGGCGATCGCGGGGAGGTTGATGACCGTCCAGCGCGCGGTGTCGCGGGCGGCGTCCTGGGTGAGGATCCGGCCCGCGAGGTCGTTCTCCGACCAGCGGGTCTGGATGACCACGATGGAGCCGTTGGGCTCCATACGGGTGTTGAGGACCTGCTGCCACCAGTCCCACAGGTCGCCGAGCACCGTGGGGCTGGCGGCGGCCTTGGCGTCCTTCAGCGGGTCGTCGACGATCGCCAGGTGCGCGCCCATGCCCGTCAGCGAGCCGCCGACACCGGCGGTGACGAGGCCGCCGGGGCCCCCGGTGAGGTCGAAGCGGCCGGCCGCCTTGGAGCCGTAGCGCAGGGAGATGCCGAGCTGTTCGCCGTACTCGTTGATGGAGTCGCGCAGCCAGCGGCCGTGGCCTTCGGCGAGCACGGCGCTGTAGGAGGCGATCATCAGCCGGTGGGTGGGGTTGCGGCGCAGGTACCACAGGGGCGCCCACCGGGCGGCCCTCTGGCTCTTGCCGTGCCGGGGCGGCATGTTCAGCAGGAGCCGGACCCGCTCGCCGCGGGCGATCCGGATGAACGCCTGGTCGATGAGGTTGAGGTGCCGGGCCTGGAGCTCGCGGCCGTCGGTCAGGAGCGCGGCGAGCGCCCCCGGGGAGCGGTCCATCGCCATCTGCCGCTCGATGTGGGCCAGGCGGATGCGCAGGTCGGGCGAGGCGGTGCGGGCGATGACGAGCCGCTGGGCGCGCGGGAGGGTGCGGTAGCGCTCGAGGAGGCGTTGCTCCTGGTCCGGCGCCTTCATCATGGGGGGCTCCGTGCACCCCCGCGCACCTTTCCATGATCTCTCAGATCGGGGGGTCCTCGATCAGCGCGAGGAGTTCGTCCAGTTCGGCGGCGGTGACGGCGGCCGGGTCGACGGCGGGTCCGGCGCTCTCGAGGCGGGCCGGGGCATCCAGGCCCAGGCGTCGGCTGCGGCTGTCGCTGATGGCGAGTGCGGTGCTGATGGCGTCGAGGTCGCCGGTCGTCGCCAAGTCCCAGATGGCGTGCTGGAGTTCGTCGAGGGAGCGCTGGTCGGCTTCGTGGCGGGCGAGGGGCTCGAGCGGGTCGGTGGCTGCGAGGGCGTCGGCGAAGTCGGCGGCGGCCTCGGCTGCGTCGGCGTAGTCCAGCTCCCGGGCGATGGCGGTGAAGTCCTCGCCGGTGAGGCGGCGGCGGAGCAGTTCGGCACGCCGCTGGTCGAGGTGCGCCATGGTGTCCTCCATGAGTCACACCGCCGGGGGGCGGTGTGGTGGCCCCTGCGCGGGTCCCTTCTGGTCAACCTGCGGAGCAGGGGCTCCGATCTGCGGCAATGGAGATCAGGAAGATGCCCCACACCCTTCCATCTTTAAAACGCTCCGTTGTATAGTTGAGCCATGCCGAAGAGGACACGCAGGGACCGGGACAGCGAGCGCGAGCAGATCGGCCAGCGCCTCGAAGCCGAAGTCGCCGAGATCAGGTTCGCCTGGCTGAAGCAGGACACCGAGCAGAAGACGCGGGAAGTGCTGGAACTCCTGGGCGTATCGGACGCCTGGAAGCGGGAGACGGCGGCCAGGCTGTACCAGCAGATGGCGGCGGGCGAACTGGACCCTCGGGTCGGGTTCGAGCAGGCCGCCTTCGTACAGTCCCTGACCGTGACCGAGTAGCACGGCCCACGGGGCGGCGGGCACCCCCCGCCGCCCCGCCACGGCCGCCACCACGGAGCTGTTCACGTTCGCGGTCGGCCCAACTCGGCGGCGTCCAGGATCCGTTCGCGCACGGTCTGGGCGATGGCCCGCATCAGCAGCGGGGGGACGGAGTTGCCGATGCGCGCCCAGACCTTGTCGACGGGGCTGTCGCCCCAGTCATAGGCGTCGGGGAAGGTCTGCAGGCGCGCGAGTTCCCGTACGCCCAGCAGGCGGTCCTCGTCGGGGTGGAGCAGACCGTTGCGGGACGCGCTCACCTCCTTGATGAGCGTGAAGGCCGGTTTGTCCCAGGCCAGGCGCTCGAGGGAGAAGAACGCCTTCTTGCCGCCGAGGTCGAGGAGCGTGTCGCCGCCGTTGCGGCCGGGCGGGATGAGCGGGGCCACGCGGGCGGCCTTGCCGGAGGGGCGCTGGAAGGGGCCGGGGTCGTCCAGGCCGGCCAGGGCCTCCCGGACGGTCAGCGGCCGGTCGACGGGCGCCGGGTGGACCGGGTCGACGCAGAGGTCGCGCCGGACACCGATGAAGATCATGCGCATGCGCTTCTGCGGGACGCGGAAGTAGGAGGCGTCCACGAGGCGGGCGGTGACCCGGTAGCCGGGCCCGGCGGCCTTGAGCGCGCCGAGGATCTCGGCGAACAGGGAGCGCATCTGCCCGCGGACCATCCCGGCGACGTTCTCCATCACGAACGTCTTGGGCTGCCAGTGCTCGATCAGCCGTACGTATTGGCGGAAGAGCTGATTGCGGGGGTCGTCGATCTGCCGGCGGCCCACCGTGCTGAAGCCCTGGCAGGGCGGGCTGCCGTCGAACACGTCCAGCTCACCCGGCACCAGCCCGAGGACGGCCGGGTCCAGGGCGGCGATGTCGCCGTGGTGCAGCAGCACGTGGGGGAAGTTGCGGCGGAAGCAGTCGGCGGCGTGGTCGTCCCACTCCACGGCGAGCAGCTCCCGGTATCCGGCCATGGAGTAGCCCAGGGAGCTGCCCCCGGCCCCGGCGAAGGTCGACACGACGGTCGGCGCGTCCGCCGCGCGCGGGGCGAGGTGGGCGGCCCAGGCGTCGGCCAGGAGCCGGCCGTAGTCGAGCCGGGTGCGGACGACGGCCGGGCTCACGCTGCGGCCTCGTCACCGGTGAACGTGTGCCCGCACTGGGGGCAGGTGTGGGTGGTGGGCTGGAGGGCCTCGGCGATCGACTCGTCGAACGCGGCGAACCCTTCCGGGAGTTCGGCGGTCAGCAGGCGGGTGACCTCCTGCTGGCTCCAGCCGGTCCCCTCGAGGTCGCCGTCGAGCGCCGCGAGCGCGGCGGCGAGGTCCTCCTCGTCGTAGAAGCCGAGCTCGGCGAGCTTGTTGTCCGCCAGGTTGATACGGCGAGCGGTGTCGTCGTCGCAGGTGATGACCTCGCACCGGGCGGTGGTACGGCCCTCGGCACGAAGCGCGTCGGAGGTGTGGTTGCCCGCCAGCACCACCAGGGAGTCGCCGGTGTCGCGGACGACCAGGGAGCGGTACTGGCCGTGGCGGCGGATGGAGGCCCGGATCGATTCGACGTCGCCGCGGCGGGGGTTGCCCGGGTAGCGGGTCAGGTCCTCGAGCGGGACGTCGCGGGTGCCGGTGTAGGTGGCGCCGGGCAGGCCGGCGGTGGTCTCGCTCATGCGGGGCGTCCTTCGTTGTGGTCCGCGATGATGCGCCGGGCCCAGGTGTCGGGGTCCTCGAAGCCCCACCTGCGGGCGTCCCATTCGGTGGCGCGGTCGCGGATGTCGATCCAGATGTCCAGGAGCTGGTCCCGCAGGGCCGGGTCACGGGTGCGGCGCAGTCGGGCGGCGAGGTGGGCGAAGGCGGCCGGGTGCGCGGGCACTACGCCTCCTCCGGCGTCTCGCCGCCGGGCGCGGAGTCGTCGGTCAGCGTGATCAGGCGTTCCAGCTCGGCGAGGTCGACGGCTTCGACCTGGAGCGGGCCGCCGTCGGCGCCGGTGATCTCGGTACGGGCGGGCCGGTCGAGTCCGAGAAGCCGGGCACGGCGGTCGATGACCTTCAGGACGGTCTCGATCGCCTTCAGGTCGCCCTTGGCGGCCTTGGCCCAGGCGGCGGCCTGCATCCGGTCCAGACGCTGGACTTCGAGTTCGCGCAGGGTCGCCGCCGCGGCCGACTCGGCCTCGAGGTTGGCCTCGAGCGCGCGGTGGACGTCCTTGGAGGCGGCGCCGCGGTCGGAGTAGTCGAGCCGTTCGGCGATCGTCTGGAAGTCCATGCCGGCCAGCCGCAGCGCGATGGCCTGCGCGCGGCGGTGTGCGGTGGCGGCGCGTTGCGCCTTGGACGCGGGCACGGGTCAGCCCCCGTTCAGTCGTCCTGGTCGGGGAGGGTGAAGTCGTGCGGCTCGCCGGTGGACTTGAGCACGGGCTGTTCGCCGGTGTGTTCCTGGTAGCGGCGGCAGATGACGTCGGCGTACCGGGGGTCGAGCTCGACGACGCGGGCCGAGCGGCCGGTGACGTGCGCGGCGATGAGCGTGGACCCGGAGCCGCCGAACGGCTCGTAGACCAGCCCGTCGGGGCGGCACGAGTTGCGCAGGCCGGCGGTGATGAGGTCGACGGGTTTGGAGGTGGGGTGCTCGGCGTTGCGCGCGGGCTTGGGCACCTCGAACACCGTGGTCTGCGCGTTGTCGCCGTACCAGCGCTCCCCGCCACGGCCCAGCCGCCCGGACCCGGCCGGCGCGTCGGTGAACCCGTACAGGATCGGCTCGTGCCGGTAGTGGTAGTCCGACCGGCCCAGGACCATGGTGTCCTTGGCCCAGATCAGGTTCTGCCGCACCAGCCACCCGGCGTCCGTCATCGCGGTCTCGAAGGTGATGCGGGCGGTGTCGGCGTGCGCGACGTAGACGGGCGCGCCGGGCTTGAGGGCGACGGTGGCCACCGCGAAGGCGCCGGCCAGCAGTTCGGGCAGGTCGGTGGCCCCGTCGTTCTGGATGGTCAGCGCGTCCTTGGTCTTGCCGACGTAGTCGACGCCGTACGGCGGGTCGGTCCACATCGCGTCGCAGCGGTCGCCGTCGAGCATCTCCTCGACGGCCGCGACGTCGGTGGAGTCGCCGACCAGGAGGCGGTGGCGGCCGAGGATCCAGACGTCGCCGACCTGGGAGTGCGGGTCGGCCGGGGCATCGGGGATGTCGTCGGGGTCGGTGAGCGCGGCGGGCTCTTCCTCGGTACCCAGCAGGGCGGAGACATCTTCGGCGGTGTAGCCGGTGCCGTCGAGGTCTCCGTCGAGGTAGGAGAGCAGGTCCGCCAGGGCGTCGTTGTCGTACGTGCCGAGCTCGGCGAGCCGGTTGTCGGCGAGGTTGATGCGGCGGGCCTGGTCGTCGTCGCACTCGATGACCTCGCACCGGGCGGCGGCGTAGCCCTCGGCCTTGAGGGCGTCGTGGGTGTGGTTGCCGGCCAGGATGACGTACTGGTCCTCGCCCAGGGCGCGCACCACCAGGGAGCGGTACTGGCCGTGGCGGCGCAGCGAGCCGCGGATGGCGTCGATGTCGCCGCGCCGGGGGTTGCCGGGGAACCGCTCGAGCTGGTCGAAGGGGATCTCGCGGGTGCCGAGGTAGGTCACCGCGGCGGTGGGCGTGGGGGTGCCCATGGCAGCTCCGTCCACCCCCACAGTGCCGTGATCCATTTTCCCCGACCCCGGCGGTGACCTGGGCGGGCGTCAAGTGGCCCGGAGCGGCGGGCGGTTCGGCAAAAGATCATGCCCCCTCCCCTTCCAACCTTACAACGCTTCGTTGTATAGTTGGGGTGTGAGGACGACCCGCCCCCAGGAGGCAGAGATGCAGCGCACCGCCGGACACACCCACTGCCTCCGCTGCGACCGCGTCCTGCGCTCCCCCCGCTCCGCCGCCCTCGGCTACGGCCCGACCTGCCTGCGCAAGGTCAAGGCCGCCGCCCTCGCCCACGCGCGGACCGGCAGCCACAAGCCCGCCCAGGTCGCGAAGGCCACCGAGCTGATCGAGATGGGCGGCCTGGTCCGCCTGCGCGCCCGCCGGGTCTTCCAGGTGGTCGCCTCCGACGGGATCACCACCTACAAGACCGCCCCGCAGGCGTGCACCTGCCCGGCCGGACTGCGCGGCCAGCACACCTGCTACCACCGGATCGCCGCCCAGATCGTCGCCGCCGCCTGACCGGCGGCGGCCCGACGGGCCGGACAGAGAGGAACACCGTGACCGACTCCGACGCCTACGAGATCGACTGGAACGACGGGAACCAGGAGATCGCCGAATCCGTGATGTGGGCCGCCGACGAGCGCAAGCCGCTTCTCGTCACGACCCCCAAGGGCGAGATCGTCCGCCTGGTCCCCGAGACCGCCCCCGAGACCGAGGCCGCAACGCCCGCCGCTCTGGAGGGCGTCGTGGCCCACCCGATCGTCGAAGAGCGCAACAGGTCCCTTCGGGTCACCGGTGCCCCGAACGTGACGGACTTCTTCGGCGTCACCCTCGCCCCGCAGTCGGTGTACCTGAAGTACCGCCGGCCCACGGGCGAGGAGCCGATGCTGGAGATGGCGTACGTCAACGGCTACCGCGTGCCGGGCACCAACAAGCCGGAGGAGTACACCACCATCACCTTCATCCCCGGCACCCACGACCTGCCCGCCTGGCTTGCCGCCCTGGTCGACGCCCACATGCCGTGGTGACCCTCCCCCGGTCGTCCAGCCGGCACCGCCCCTCGCCCCGCCCGCCGGCGGGGCGTTCGGCTTTCCCCCTGCGGTGCCGGCATCGGCGCAGCACAGGGCCGGTTTTCCGGGGTTGCAAGTCCTGCCCGAGCGGAGTGATGAATGGGCCGCCGCCACCCCGGCGGCATCAACTCCCCTACGAGAAGCAGGAGTTCGCCATGTCTGTCGAGGTCACCAACGAGGTCCGTGCACGGTACGGCCGGGCGCTGCTCGCGTACTACGACGACGCCCGGGCCGCCCTCGGGCACGAGCCCAGCGCCCGGGAGGACGTCGGCCTGGTGTGGGCGGCCTGCGCCCGGGGCGGCAGCCAGGACCGGTGGGACGCGGTACGGGCCGAGGACCTGGCGGCGGACGCCGACTGGGCGTGCGAGGTCCTGGGCGACCTGGTCTCCAACCTCTTCCACGCGGCCGACGGGATCGTGATCCCCCGGCTGCTGCTGGACGCGGTGGCCGCCTCGGAGAGCCGGGGCGAGGCCGCCTGGGGCGAGGCCGCCCGTACGGAGGCGTGGCGCCTGCTGGGTGAGCGGGGCCCGCGGTTCGCCCGCCTCCTGATCGCGATGCGCCGGGCCCTGCTGACGGTCCATGACGTCGACGCCGACGGTCTGTTCGAGGGGGCCCGCAGCGCCTTCGAGGCCGAGGTCGAGGAGGAGCGGTACGACGCGGTGGCCGCCCGGCGCGCCTAGGGAGTATCCGGGCAAGTCCCCTACCGGGGCGGGGACTTGGGTTCGGGTCTGGCGTGTCTTCTCGGCACGGGGGGTTTAGAGAAGGGAATGGATGGTCCGCGCCAGACCCGAACGTGTCCGATGATCGGATCGCCCGTCGGGGCGGTCAAAAATCGGGGGCATCGGCGGGTGTCGTGTTCCGCATACGGTCGATCAGGGTGCGCACGTCGGGCACGTCCGCCAGGTGCTGCCCGGCCCGGGCGCAGTCCAGGGTGGGCGAGCCCGTGGCGGGCACGGGGCGGCTCCCCCGAGGCGCGGCAGGCGGGGAGGAATCGGCCCTCGAGGGGCGGCAGAGCCGCGCCGTGCCGATGGCCACGACCTTCCCGTCCTCGCGCCCGGCTGCGAGCAGCGTGACGGAAGCGGGTGCGCTGTACGTGGGGGGTCGGGCGGTGGACGCCGCCCGGGAGTCGTTCATGCCTGCTGGTCTCTCCTCAGTGTGCTCTTCCGGAAACGCACAACGAGCCGGTAAGGCCCCAGTGGTCGCCGGAGGGCATGCCTGGTGGCGGCCAGGTGACCCGGAAACGGAATGTGACTACTCTGCGCGCAAATTGTGATCCTGCCCGTCACACCTGAAGGTGTCAACTAAAGTACACAGGAACAAGATCAAGAGAGTGAGTACGTGGTTGTGAGCAGTCATCGGCGGCCAGGCGGCTTTCACGCCGTGCTCGGCAAGCCTGGTGAGCGGTGAGCCCAGGCCGTCCGTCCCTGGCGGACAAACTCAGGGCCCTCATGGCCAGCCGCCGGGACGCCAACGGCCGGGCGCACACATCACGTTCGCTGTCCGCCGGCGTCGACGCGCTCGAGGAAGATCACACATCGGTCTCCCATGCCGCGATCGCCAAACTGGCCAATGGCTCGCAGGACAACCCGACCATCGCGACGGTCGTGGCCTTGTGTCAGGCCCTGGGCGGAGTGCCGCCCGCGTACCTGCTCCCGCACGACAGCTACGACGACCTCACGGCGCTCGAGGTGTTCGAAGATCCCGACGCGCGCCGCGTCCTCGCCCTGTTGAATGGGCTCCCCAAGAGTGAGTGGCGAAACGTCGTTGCAGACTTGGAGCGGCGACGCGACGATCTCGGCTTGCCGCCGGTGCCGCGCAGTGAGGCCGCCGAGAAGCCGGGCCGACGGCGTCGCCGGCGCAGTAGGGACGAGGCCGCTCAGTATGCGGCCGATGCATTGGAAGGGCTCTAAGTGGACGGCATAGTCTTCGGGACGTGCACAGTGGCCGGCGTGCTGGTCACCTTTTTCTGCACCAGGAGGGCCGTCGGCAACCCGCGCGTGTCCACGTGGTCGATCGCGGCCGCTTTCGGCGTCTGCACCCTGGGCGTCTTCTTCGCCGTTCCCATGGTCGCCGACCTGGCGGAGGACGCCACCGGCGTCGCCAACGTCGGCAAGCTGATCGCGCACATCTGCGCGATCCTGTGGTGCGCGGCCCTGCAGATCACCATGGTGGACCTGGCCTACCGCCCGGAGTACGTGCGGGCCGCGATGTACCAGCGGGCCTTCGCGGCCATGGTGGAACTGGCCGTCATGGTGCCGCTGTTCCTCGCGACCAACGAGCCGCGCATCGAGTTCACGACCGCGTACGCCGCGGACACCCGGGTCGCCGCGTATCTGCTGATCTACCTGGCGTATGTCATGGTCACCTGCGGTGAGCTGGCCTTCATGTGCGGCCGGACCGCACGGCGCAACTGGGGCATCCGGCCCTGGAGCGGCGCCGGTTTCGCGCTGTCCTCCATGGCCGCGACACTGGGCATGGCCTACACGATGTCCAAGGGCTCGTACCTGATCTTCTACATCCTGGGCAATCCGTGGTCGCTGGATGTCGAGGAGGTCGTGAGCCCCGCGCTGAGCGGCCTGGCCGTGATTTTCCTCTTCCTGGGCCTGACGCTGCCCATGGTGGGCGCGTTCCGGGAACGGCTGCAGCAGGACAAGGAGCAGGAGCCTGCCGGGCTCTGACGCCGCGTCCAGGACTGTGGGCCGCACGCAACGCGCGTGCGGCCCACAGTCGTCTCCCGGGGTGCCGGGGTCAGCGGGAGGGGCCGGTGCCGTAGCGGACCGGCAGTTCGACCAGGCCGCGGGCGCGCAGGGAAGGCCGCCAGCGCAGTTCGCTCCCGGCCAGCTCGAGGTCCTCGAACCGGCCGAGGAGCGCGGCGAGGGCGATCTCGGTCTCCAGCCGCGCCAGCGGTGCGCCCAGGCAGTAGTGGATGCCGTGGCCGAGCGCCAGGTGGCCGGCGGCGTCACGGCCGAGGTCCAGGCGGTCGGGGTCGGAGAAGCGGTCCGGGTCGCGGTTGGCGGCGGACGGGGACAGCAGCACCGTGTCGCCCGCGGGGATCGTCACGCCGCCGATCGTCACGTCCTGGGTGGGGAAGCGGCGGATGGCGAGCAGGGCCGGGCCCTCGAAGCGGGCGAACTCCTCGACCGCGCCGGCGATCCGTGCCGGGTCCTCGCGCAGCAGGGCCATCTGGTCCGGGTGCTGCAGGAGCGCCAGGACCGCGTTGCCGATCAGCTGCACCGAGTTCTCGTATCCGGCGAAGAGGATGAGGAACGCCAAGGACATCAACTCGTCCTCGGTGAGCCGGTCGTCGTCGGCGTCCCGTACGGCGATCAGGTCGGAGAGGAGATCGTCCGCCGGGCTGGCCCGCTTGTGGGACATGAGGTCCTTGAAGAACCCCATCATCGCCACCACGGCCTCCTTGGCGGCCTGGGGCCGGCTCGGATCGGGGGCGACCAGCGCGCTCCCCCAGGAGCGGAAGTCCCGTCGGTGGCTGTCGGGGATGCCGAGGAGTTCGCAGATCACGGTGATCGGCAGGGGCGCCGCGTAGGCGGCGATCAGGTCGGTCGTGCCCTGCGCACCCAGCGCGTCCAGGAGCCGTTCGGCGGTGGCCGTGACCGGCTTGCGCAGCTGCTCGACCCGGCCGGGGGTGAAGGCGCGTCCGACCAGGCGGCGCAGCCGGGTGTGGTCCGGCGGATCCATGTTGAGCAGGTTGGCGTCCAGTGCCGGCGGCAGCGCCAGCCCGCGATAGCTGCCCTCCCGGGCGTGCGCCTTGTCCAGCGACAGCCGCGGGTCGGCGAGCGCGGAGCGTACGTCGTCGTACCGGGTGACGAGCCAGGCCGGTTGGCCGTCGGGCCCGGCGATGCGGTGTACGGGCGAGGCGGTGCGCAGACTCCGGTAGACGTCGTATGGGCGGGTTATCAAATCGTCCGCAAGATCCATGCGCTCACCCTATGGGTGCGGCTCGAGCGTCCGGCGGGGCAACGACAGCGGCCCCCGGCCGAGTCCCTCGAGGGGACTTCAGGCCGGGGGCCGATGCGCTCCCATCTCCCGTACTGCCCGACGAACTCAGCTGCTCCACGGCTGCATTCGTCGCCGGTTCCGCCGATGCCCGCGGCTTTCCCGGTGCTCCCCACCGTACACGAAACCCACTACGTAAGGAAGGGTTTAGTTGGGGCCTGACATGCCGGTGGCGCAGCCCCTCCCGCCGGGCTGCGCCACCATGCCGTCGTCCACCGTCTCACCGGCGGCTACTGCCAGGGGGCGCGTCCCGTGCCGTCCGCCCACTCCAGCAGGGCCTGCGAGCCCATCAGCTTCAGCGGCGCCTCGAGGTCGTTGTTCCAGTCGAAGGCGCTCGCGGTGAAGCCGCTCGTCGTGACGATCGCGGCCAGGTCGCAGCCGTGGGTGTCCTGGTAGGTGCCGTTCACCTGGTACAGCACCTCGGCACTGACCTTCTTGGTCTCGGTGTACCGCTTGCACTGGATCAGCAGCCAGCGTCCGTCGGGGGTGCGGGCCTTCACGTCGCCCGCCCGGTCGTTGGCACCGCCGAGGACTTCGACCTTGGTGCAGCCGTCGCGCTGGCACAGCCGGGCGACGGCGCGTTCGAAGCCACCGGGTGACAGGGCCCGGAAGTGGTCGATGTCGGTGGGCAGTTCGCCGTGCCCGTCCAGGCGCCAGCGCCGGTAGCGGCGCCTGCCCCACAGGTAGGCGGTGGTGACGCCGGCCAGGCCGAGGACGGTCAGCAGCGCGGCGAGTATGCCGGGGTGGCGGCTGAGGTAGTCGCCGATGAACAGCAGCGCCAGGACCACGACGATGATGAGCGCGGTGCGGTCTCCGGCCGTTAAGTGGCGTCGCCAGCCGCGGCGTACCGCGCCCCGGCGGCGGCCGGCGGGGTGGCGGCGACGGCTGGTGCGGCGCGCGGGACGGCGGCGCTCGGGGTGCGGGCGGCGGGTGGTGCTGGCCATGGTGGGTCTCTCCTATCGGTTGATTCGGTTCGGGATGGTGCGCCGGGCGTACGGGTGAGGGGAGGTCAGTCCTCCCACCAGGTACCGGAGAAGCCACCGGAGCGCTTGCGGCGGGCGCCGCCGAAGACGATGCGCAGGAACAGGGCGCCGGCGAGGACGACGCCGACGACCTTCAGCACGGTGATGGTCGCGCCCCACAGCGTGTGCAGGCCGGAGTCGATCGCGTCGACGATGTCGTTGCCGTACACCGCACCGACGGTGGTGACCGCGGCAACACCGGCGAGGTAGGTGGCGGCCTTGAGCTTGCGCCGGTTCCAGGTGAGCCACTGGGGCAGGGTGCGCCGCTCGCGCTCCATGAAGGCGGTGGGCAGCGAGGCCGGGTCGGGCGAGGCCGACATGGCCCGGCGCGGCGCGGCCGGCGGCGGGGTCGGCTGCTCGAGGGGAACGACCTCGCGGACCATCTCGGTGGAGCCGTCGGTGTTGGTCTTGTGGGTCTCGCGGACCGTGTAGCCGTCGGGGACGACGAAGGGGGCGATGCCCGGGGCGACGGGGCCGGGCTGTGGGATGTGCCGGCCGGGGGTGGTGTCGCTGAGGTCGGCGAGGAGAGCCTGCGCCGTGTCGTACTCGGACTTGCTGAGCCGGACGTTGCCGTCGTTCATGGGGTCACGCTTCCTTGTCTGAAGTGGTCGGGGGCTGCGGGGCGGTGCGGGGGTGGGCCAGCGCCCGCCGCAGCGGGCTGGTGGTCGCGGTGGAGGTCGGGTCCAGGACGGCGATCAGGAGGCGTCCGTCCGGGGCGGGGACGATGACCGGCTGGTCGGCGGCGGGCTGCTGCATCGGGTCGGCTACTCGGTGTCGGGGTTGACCGGGCGGGCGACGAACGGCAGGCGCTGTGCCCGGCTCACGTCGATCTCGGCGGCCCCGTACAGCGGGTCGGTGGGATCGCGCCAGAGGTTGCCGCCGTACGCGGGGTCCCGTTCGCGGAGCTGGTGGACGTACCCCCGGCACAGACGCGTGTCGTGGCCGCGGACCGGCCAGCCGGAGGTGGTCGCGCACCAGGTGCACGACGGATCGGGGCGCAGATGCCGGGCGATGACGTGGCCGAGCTGGGTCAGGCCGGCGCCGATGGCGAAGGACAACAGGACGACGAGGACGCCCATGGTCGAGAACCTTTCCTGGGTCAGAAGTTGATGGAGTGCAGCGCGTCGGCCATCGAGCTGAACGCGTTGGTGATGGAGGGGGCGATGCCGGTGGAGGCGAGGAAGAAGCCGAACAGCGTGGCGGCCAGGGCCGGGAGGGGGCGCAGGGTGCCCCCTCGCAGCATCACGATCACGATGATGAGCAGGAGCAGGACGGCGGAGACGGAGATGGCCATCGGTCAGTTCTCTTCCTTGATCTGGGCGAGGAGGGCGTTGAGGGCGTCGGGCTTGTGCAGCACGTCGCGGGCCTTGCTGCCGTCGCGCTCGCCGACGATGTCCCGGGCGGTCATCTGGTCCATGAGCCAGACCGCCTTGGCGAAGCCGACGCGCAGCTTGCGCTGCAGCATCGACGTGGACCCGAACTGGGTGGAGACGACCAGCTCGACGGCGTGGCAGAACAGGTCCAGGTCGTCGCCGAGCGGCTCGGCTCCGTCTTCGTCCTCGTCGTCGTCCTGCAGTTCGGCCGGCGCCGGGTGGTCGGGGTCGGCCCACACATACGGTGTCCTGGGTCCGCCGGGCTGCAGGACGCTCTCGTCGTTGGCGAACCACTTCGAGACGGCCTGCCGGCTGGGCGGCTTCTCCTCCGGGTACTGCTCCTCGAGCCGCTTCAGGCAGGCGTC
Organism: Streptomyces sp. NA02950; assembly: GCF_013364155.1. Taxonomy (NCBI): domain Bacteria; kingdom Bacillati; phylum Actinomycetota; class Actinomycetes; order Kitasatosporales; family Streptomycetaceae; genus Streptomyces; species Streptomyces sp. NA02950. The sequence goes on from NZ_CP054917.1 coordinate 120,556, forward strand.
GATGGTGATGCCGTCGGGCCCGGCGTCGCGGACCATCTCCATCACTTCGTCCTTGCGGGGGTGCTCGCGGGATTTGTCCTTCTCGGCCTCCTCCTGCGCCTGCTGGGCGCCGTGCTTCTCGGCGGCCTGCTGGGTGAGCCATTCGGCCTCGGCGAGTGCCTTGGAGATCGCGGCCTGCACGCTTGCCTCGTCCGGGCCGGGCGTTCCGGCCGGCGGGGTGGGCTGGCCGCCGACCGGCGGCTGCTGGCCCCCCTGGCCGCCGCCGTACCGCCGGAGGTAGTCCTCGGCGGACCCCAGAGGACCGAGGTCGCTGGGCAGGGTCCCGCGCCCGGTGCTTCCGTTGCCGGAACCGCCGGTGCCCGCGGGCGGCTGGACGGTCGGCGCGGGCGGCGCCATGGTGCCGGTGCCGCCGCCGTTCATGCTGGCGGAGGTGCCCGTGCTCGCCGAGCGCGGCGCGTCGATGCCGAAGGCTTCCAGCAGCCAGCCGATGCGCTCGGTGTCGGACCAGCGATCGCCGTAGCCCCATTTGTTGGCGATGGCGACGGCCTCGTCGTCCAGGTCGGGACGGATGTGGGCGCGGGCGACCGCCATCTCCTCGATGTGCGTGGAGTCCTCGTCGTCGTTGACGTACGCGAAGCGCCCCTTCTCCGGCGGCTCGGAGGGGTTCATGGCCGACGTCTTGATGTAGCAGGCGCCGTTGCCGGGCAGGGCGGCCAAATTCACCTGGTGGTAGAAGTCCGGGAAGACGTACTGGCCCTCGCCCTTCTTCCGGAAGCGCAGGCCGATCGTCGTGTCGTACTGGCTGTCGATTTCGCCGCCGCCCGTGTTGGGGCCGGTACCGCGCTGCACCACGTCGACGTAGTCGATCGCCGCCTTGCGGCCCTTCTTGATGCCGCGGGTCTTGGGCTTGGCGGCCATCGGCGACCAGGCCATCAGGTCCGAGCCTTCCTCGGTGATGACGATGATCGCGGGCTTGTCCGGCTTCGGGACGAGCTTGCCGCCCGGGGCGGTCTTCGCCCGCTGGTCCGCGACGTCGTGTGCCGCGTTGTACAGCCGTACCGCCTCGTCCTCGGTCGTGGCGATCCAGTCGATGAGCGGGCGGTCGATGACGTTGCCGTCCCCGTCCTTCCAGCCCTCCACCCACGGCCGCACCCACCGCTTGGCCGTGTGGCCGCTGGCCATGTCGATCATCCAGATCACCGCGTCGACGCAGCGCGTGAGGAGGGAGATCAGCACGTGCAGGGTGACGCTCTTGCCGGAGCCCTTCTGGCCCGCGATGAGCACGCTGTTCTGCCGCATCAGCAGTTCGATGGGCTCGCCCGACTCCAACATCCCGAGCGTGAGGGGCTCGTTGATGGTGATGGGGTGGTCGCTGGGGTCCAGCTCCACCAGCTCGGCGAGCACGTTGCGCGTGGACACCTGCAGGTACGCCCGGTCGGCCGTCTCGCCCGGCTTCAGGGTGAGCGCGCCGGCACGGACACCGGCCTTCATCTCCAGGCGCTTGAGCAGCGGCAGCAGGCCGTCGAAGTCGGTCTCGGTGAGCCGCAGCGTCAGCTGGAAGCCGTAGTTGGCCTTGTCCTTGCCCTCGACGAACACGCCGCGGGCGCCGACCGAGGCGAACATGTCCGCCCAGTCGGTCAGCGGCTTGGCGAGCGCCGCCTCCTCCTTCGCCCACTGCTCGGCGATCTCGTCGCCGCGCAGGTAGCGGTCGATGCCGTAGAACGGGGAGATCATCACCGTCATGGCGCCGAGCGCGGCGGCCGAGGCGAGCGTCCACGGGGTGCCGTGGGCGACCCAGTTCAGCCAGCCCGCCGCGGCGCCGGTCCAGATGCCGGAGAACGCGGTGTGGAACCAGCGGGCGCGCCTGGAGCGGCCCTCGCCGCCGGTGCGGATGAAGCGGGCGGTGGCCACGGCGATGACCCCGCCGACCGAGCCGATGCCGAGCATGTCCAGCGGCACGGTGTGGCCCTGGTCCTCGATTACGCCCAGGCCGACGCCATCGAGGTAGATGAACCCCGCGGTGAACAGCGGGGTCGAGACGACCCCGTGCACCCAGGGGATGACCTCGCGGTCTTCCTTCGAGCGGGCCATGGTGTGGAACTCCTTAAGGTCAGGTCGTGGTCAACAGCCGGAGAGGGAGCAGCGGAGCGGGAGCGCCCGGTCGGATCAGGCGGTGTTGCGGGACTGGTCCCACTTGGCGGCCTGGTAGCTGGGGTTTTCGAGGTTGTGGAGCTGCTCCTGGTGCAGCAGCCGGTACAGGAAGTGGACGGCGGTGATGGCGCCGCCCAGGTCGCGGAAGCGCTGGCCGGCGTCCCGGTGCATGGCGGTGACGGCCTCGTGGACGCGGAACTCCGACTCGGTGACGGTGGCGACCGTCTCCATCAGCTCGTAGAGGGCCTCCGCGAGCGGCGCGAGGTGCTCGATGGTCATCTCGTAGCCGAACATCGTCCCGGACGGGTGCAGCCGGATGTGGATCCCGGCGTCGCGGATGGCGCCGGAGGCCAGCAGCAACGGCATGACGTGGACGGTCGGGTCGGTCCACGCGAACTGCGGCATGACGTGCGCCCAGTTCTCGGACAGGTCCCACTTGCGGCCCTGCCAGGTGGGGTTCTCGATGTTGTCGAGCTGCTCGGCGTGGATCTCCCGGTACACCTTGTGAGCCGAGTCGACGAACGCGCCCAGCGCCAGGAAGTGGATGCCGATCGTGCGGTACTGGTTCGGGATCTCCGGGTTGACCTTGAAGTCGTCCTCGGTGACCTGCGCGATGTCGTGCATCAGGTGGCACATCGCGAACTCGAGGTGGCCGAGGTTCTCGATGACTGCCTCGTAGCCCTTCATGCTGTCGGCCGGCGCCGCCGCGAAGGCGGCTGCGGCCATCCGGATCGCGTCCGCCGCGTAGATGAGTGGATAGGCGTGGTGAACCGGGGCGTTGTCCACGGGTGTTCCTCCTGCGGTTCCTGCTGCGGTGGCCGGCGACGGCACGGGGGCGTGCCCGCCGGAAGTCGGTACGGGAGCGGCGGTGCCGCCTCCTGCGGTCGGGACCGGTCCGGCCTTCTTCGCGGCGGCCGGCGCAGGCAGCGGGCTGGCGGTGGCGGTCTTGTAGACCCACGCGTTCAGCCACGACCAGGTCCGCGAGACGTTGACGAGCTTGGCCAGCGGGCTGGTCGCCCAGTACAGGACCCGGGAGAGCGGACGCAGCCAGTTCGGCCCCATGGTCGAGAAACGGACCGTGCCCAAGAACGAGTTGAGGGAGAGGACCGCCCGGCCGCCCCAGCGCATCGCGTTGGCCAGGAGCTTCCCGCCGTGCCGGCGGGTGCCGCGGAACACCGCGCGGAACGGCGTCGCCACCTTGTTCATGCGGTGGCGAAACCTCGGGCTGCTGACCTTCCGGTACACCTTCCCGGCGGCGCTCTTGGTCTTCCGGATCGGGTTCCGCTTCCAGGTGTAGCCCGCGTGCCGAGGCGCCTTCGCCTTACCGACCTTGTGCTTCTTCTTGCCGGAGCCCTTCGGGCCCTTCGCGGCGCCCTTGCCCTTTCCCTTGCCGGCGGGCGAGACCTTGCCGGGCTTGCCCGGAGCGCCCTTGCCGGGGCCCTTGCCCGGGGCCTTCTTGCCGCCAGCGCCCGTGCCCTTGCCGGTGGGCGCGCCCTTGCCCGGAGCGCCCTTGCCCGCGCCCGTGGTGCCCTTGGGCGCCTTCTTGCCGCCCAGGTCCTTGATCTTCCCGGCCAGGGCCTTCGCGTCCTTGCCCAGCGCGCGCGAACCGTCGCTGAGACCCTCGAGCATCCCCTTGCCGCTCTTCCCCGGCACGGCAGAACCCTTGCCGCCTCCGGCGCCCTTGCGGTTCAGGTTGCCGCTCCCGGGCGTGCCGGGCCCCTTGCCGCCCGGGCCCTTGGAGCCGAGTCCCTTGGAGCCAGGCCCCCCGCCGCCGAACAGGCTGCCCTTCATGGGCTTCGGACCGGCGGTCGACCGGTTGCCGCCCAGGCCGCCCTTGTTGGAGCGCGGCGAGGTGTTCAGGCCGCCGGAGCGGTTGGAGGACGGGCGGTTCGGTCCCAGGCCGACAGGCTTGCGGGACGGGCCACCACCGGGGCCGGTCGTGCCCCTGGACCCGGCGCCGGAGCGCCGCGGGCCGCTCCCGCCGGAACGGTTCCCCGACAGACCGCCACCCGAGCGGCCAGCGCCGGTGCCCGTGCCTCCCCGGCGTCCGGCGCCCGTGCCGCGGCCCGGGCCGCCTCCTCCGGTGCCGTTCCCGGCCCGGTTGCGGCGGCTGGCGACCTGGGCGGCCCGGCGGCCGGCCCTGATGACCGCAGCCGTGGTCGCGGTGGCCGCGGCGGCCAGGATCGCGAAGATGACGATCGGCAGGCCGAAGACGTGGGCCAGCCAGCACACCGAGATCAGTCCGGTGATCACGCCGCCGGGGATCAGGACCCCGGCAAGGCTGCTGTCCTTCTGTGACGTAGAGCGACGGCGCTGCGTGCGCTGACCGCCCGGGTCCGTGGTCGCTGCCGCGCCCGACGCCTGGGGCGGTACGGCAGCAACAGGCGGCGGCGCGGTCGCCGTGGCCGCCGGCGGCGCCATGTCGAAGTCGGGGGTGCTCACGGGGTCTTCCTCCACATCAGGGGCGGCGAGGTGCGGTAACTGTGCGTGTCGGGCATGGCGTCAAGCCGGAGCGTCAACGTCAACGTCAAGGAGCCTCGTCAACGTCAATTCGTGCTGATCAAGGGGCCGTTTCCGGGGCCTGGGGCGGGGTTTGGAGCCCTCACGTCACGTCCGGGAGATAGACGTTGACGTTGACGCACCCAGCTTCACGTCACGTTCGGTTAGCGAAGTAGGAGAGGATGAGGACCGCGCCGATGACCGCCAGCAGGTGGTTGGCGAACCTCGACGAGATGCGCTGGCGGGCGACCGGGCGGTAGGCGGCGGAGAAGTCCCGCGTCCCGCGTGAGGCGTCCAGCGGCTGGCGCAGGCCCGCCGGGATGCCCTCGAAGGACGTCTTCCAACGCGTCGGACTGTCACGCTCCGTGAGGTCGGGAAGCTCGCCCGCCTGCAGGGCCATCTCGAGCGTGTTGAGGTCCCGGCGGGCGCGGTCGATGTTCCGCTGGATCCAGTCGTCCCTGTCGTTCACCGCGACGGTGCGCAGGATCTGGTCCAGGTGGTGGTGGACGGCGGCGAAGTGCGCGATCGCGGGAGTCTCGGTCAACGCGAACTTGGCGTCGACGCAGGCCATCTGACGGCCGTTGAGCTTGGGCGGCGGTACGCGCTCGAGCTGGGGGTCCATGCTTCCTCCTCTCGGGTATTTGTGCAGGTCAGGCGGTGCCGTTGTAGGCGTCGAGGGCTTCGAGCTGACTCCAGTCGACGCGGATCTCCAGGTCGAGCTCCTGGTCGCGGGCCCAGTTCTGGCCGTCCTTGTCGCCGGGCAGCCGGGTGGTGATCTCGGACTCCAGGCGGCGGGCGGCGCCGGTGAGGATGTCCCGGGCCTCGCGGACGGTCGTGGCCCGCAGGACGGTCCCGGTGGTGTCGTTGGTCATCGGTGACGGCTCTCTCTCGTTCTCGTGTTTTTGCAGGTCAGGGGGCTTGCCAGGTGCGGTCGTAGTCCGCGCCCGGGTTCTCGTCGTCGCCGGCCTGGAACTGTTCGTTGAGCTGCCGGGACTCGGTGATGGCCTGGATGACCGGGCCGAGGTCGAGGGAGATGCGGAGCTTGATCGGGGTGTTCCGGCGGGTGTCGTTCTTGATGAAGGGGTCGCCGGGGACGAGGGTCTTGAGGTGGGCGTCGATGAGGTTCGTGACGGCCTCGAGGGAGGTCTGGGCCTCCTGGGCGGTGGCGGCCTCCCACTCGTACTTCGGGGGGTCGACGAGGGTCATGTCCCTTGCTCTCCTTCGGTCTTGGTCTCGCGGGGTGGGTCTCGGTGCTGGGGCGGTCTCGGTGTCGGCCCCGGCCGGTGCGGGTCTCGCAGGGGTGTGTGACCGGGTCTCGCGAGACCCGGTCTCGGGGTCTCAGCCGTCGGTGCCAGTGGCGTCGGTCTCGGTCTCGAGGTCTCGGTAGGTGCGGTGTCCGGCCTCGTACAGGGCCCGGGCGTCGGCAAGCCGCTTAGCTGCGGTGGAGCGGGGGCAGCCGGTGATCTCCTCGGCCTCCCCCTTGGCGTTCTTCGGGCCGAGCTGCACCGTGTTCGCGCCGCCGCGCTCCCACATGACGTCCAGCAGGGCCTGGACTTCGGCGGCCTTGTCCCGCAGCCGCGAGACCTTCGCGGTACCGGTCTCGCGGGGGCGAGACCTGGGGGCCGTGGTCTCGCGAGACCGGGCCTGGGTGGTCTCACGAGACCTGCGAGACCCGCCCTGGCCGGTCTCGCGAGACCCGGTCTCGCGGGTCTCAGCGGTCTCGGTCTCGGTGTCCGTGCGGGTGTGAGACCCGGTCTCGGTGGTCTCGTGAGACCCGTTCGAGACCCCGGTCTCACCGGGGGGCAGCGCACGGCGGGTCTCGGTCTCGATCGCCTCGGTGTCCGAGACCGAGGTCTCGGGCGAGACCCGCTCGAGGAACTCGATCACCGGGATCGTCGTGGGACCGGCGTCGGGACCGGTGCGGTGGACGGTGACGACGTAGCGGTCCGCGTAGGCCGCTCCGGCGCGGCGGGCCTTGCGGTCCGCGAGGATGTGGCCGGCGGCGGTCCAGGCGGCTTCGGCGTTCGCCCACCGAAGCGGGTTGTCGATCATCAGGGAGCGGGCGGTCCAGGAGCGGACCGGGTAGCGGGTCCAGCGGCCCATGCCGAGGCTCGGCAGTGCCGGCGGGAGGTTCTTGTCCTCGCGCAGCTTGCGGCGGTGGACCAGGCGGGCGAACAGCTCCCACAGGACGACGCCGACCATCGACATGGCGCTGAAGGTGACCGCGCGGGGGGTGGCCGACCAGTCGTGGGAGTAGTGCCACCACTGCTGTACCGCGGCGCCGATCCCGAACAGCCAGGTGGCGATGCGGTACTCCCAGCCCTTGTCGCCGTCGCGGCGGGCCTGGTCGTACAGCCAGGCGCAGTACGCGGTCGTCATCTCGTACGCGGCGGCGTAGACCAGGGACGCGGCGAAGTTCCAGCCCAGGACCTTGATGGCGAAGCCGGACTGTCCGGTCCAGGCGACCACCATCGGCGCGATGATGGGCACGATGATCAGGGCTCGGACGGCGGCGGCCAGCAGGATCTTGCGCACCTTGTCGAGCGGGGTCGGCTTGCCCTCCTTGCGGGACTGACGGCGCTGCCGGGTCTGCTCGTCGAGCTGCTCCTTCTCCTTCCGCTTCTTGGTCCGCTGCCGGTCGGCCGCCTCGTCCTTCAGCCTCCGCTTCTCCAGCTTCTGGAACGTCGGGCTCAGGGCGCGCTCGAGTTCTGCGGCGGCCTTCTCCCGGTCTTCCTGAGCCTCCTTTCGCAGGTTGTCGGCCTCGGCGGTCGCCTCGGCGCGCTTGGTCCTGGCCTCCTGCAGGGCGGTGTCGGCCTGCGCGGTCAGTTCACGTGCCTGGTTCTCAGCCCGGTCGACGATGCCGGCGGCCTCCTCGTGGGCCCGGCTGACGAGCTGCTCGGAGAGCTTCTCCGCCTCCGTGACCGTCGAACGGGCCCCGGCGCGCAGCCGGTTGGCCTCGTCCTCGGCGGTCCGGCGGGTCCGGTCGGCGTCGTCCGTGGCGTCGGTGCGCAGCTGCGCCGCCTCGGCGGTGGCCGCGTCCCGGACCCGGTTGGCGGTCTGCTCGGCCTGGGTGCGCAGGGCCTCGGCGGTCTCCTGCGCGTGCTGGCGCACCCGCTCGGCCTCGGCCCGGATGGCCCCGGCCTCGTCCTGGGCGCGCTCCCGCTCGGCGGCGCCCGCCGAACGCAGGCGCTCGGCTTCGGCGGCGGCGTCGCTGCGGATCCGCTGGGCGTCCTCCCGGCCACGGGCCAGGGCCTGCTCCGCCTCCGTACGCAGCCGCGCCGCTTCGGCACGGGCCTTGTCCAGGACGGTGTCCGCCTCGGCACGAGCCCGGGCGGTCAGGTCCTCGGCCTGGCTTTTCGCCTCGGCCAGCAGGCGGTCGGTGGCCTCGGCGGCCTCGGACCGCAGACGGTCGGCTTCCTCGGTGGCGTGGGCGAGTCGCTCGGACGCCTCGGCGTCGGCGGTCGCCCGGGTCTCCTCGGCCGTGCCGGCCGCGTCGGTGCGCAGCGTCTCGGCCTCGGTACGGGCGTCGTCGAGCAGCTTCTGCGCGGCCTCCTGTGCGCGGGTCCGCAGCTGCTCGGCGTCCTGCTGGGCCTTGTTGTGCAGGGAGTTGGCGGTCTTCTCCGCGTCGGAGCGGAGGATGTCCGCCTTTTGCTGGGCCTCATCGAGCAGGCCCTGGACGGTGGTCTCCGCGTCCGTGGCGGCTGCGGCGACCTTGGCGGTGGCCAGCTTCTCGGCCTCGGCAACGATGCCGTCGGCCTTGGCGCGAGCCTCGGCCAGCAGCGCCGATTCCGGCGACGTGGTCGCAGCCGCCTTCGTCGCGGCGGTCTTCCTGCCACGCCTCGGGGTTTGGCTGTTGCGGTTGGCGGCCATGTCTGGCGGGGTCCTTTCGGATCAGCTGGCGGAGGTGTCTGGGTAGAGGGCGGGATGGTCAGAAGGCGATGGCGAGGCCGGCCGTGACGGCGAACAGCAGCCCGGAGAGCTTCAGCAGGACTCCGGCCCGGGCCAGGCACTGGAACTTGGCCTTCGCGATCGCGGAGAGCACGGCGAGTTCGGCGCGCCGGTCCGCTCCCGCTCCCAGCGCCTCGTCCAGCTCGGTTGCGGTGCAGCGGGAGTAGTAGATGAAGTTGGCGTTGGTGGTGCCGGTCAGCCGGGGCAGGACGACGTCCAGGAGCAGCCAGGTCGACACCCCGGCGAGGACCGAGGCGACCAAGCCCAGGGCGGCAACCCACCACGGCTGGCGCAGCAGGCTGTCGGCCTTCTCCGCGAGGGGGCCCGCGACGATCGCGACGCTGGCCAGCAGGATCGAGCTCTTCGTGTCGGTCCGGCTGATCTCGCCGCGCACCACGAGGAGTTCGGACTCGGTGTAGTCCGGCTCCGGCAGGCGCGCGGTCCGCTCCTGCTCCTCCAGCACGCCGGCGATCCGCTCGACGTTGCCGTCGACCAGCGTGAGCGTCTCGTTCACACCGGCCAGTTCCTGCGACACAGCGAGCACGCTGTAGGGCAGCGCGACCTCGTCGCCGTTCTGGATCGGCCAGCCGTGCTCCGGGCTCTTCCCGTCCAGCGCCTGGTGGGCGCGCTCCCGGTAGCGGTCGGCCTGGTCGGCCGGCGTCACCCGGGGCTGTTCCTTCATCGTGGTCATGGAGCGGTTTCCCTCTCGCGGATCGGAGCGGTCTGGGGTCGTGGAGTCAGGAGCGGCGGCCGGAGAACCGGACCCGGGACTTCGGCCTGGTGGCGACCACGACGGTGCGCGGGGTGCTGAGGTCGATGGCCCAGCAGTTCGCGGCGTGGTCGTTGGCCTCCTCCCGGGTGTGGGTGAGCTCCCGGGTGAGGTCCAGGTCGAAGAGGCAGCCGTGGCAGCGCCAGTTCGTCTTGCCGTGCCGCTGGCCGGTGATGTCGACGTACGAGCCGCCCCGGGTGCGGAACCGCAGGACCAGGTCGGCGGGCCGCTCGGGCTCGGCGGGCCGACGGCCCGGCACGGCCACGGCGGCCGGGGCCGGGTGGCCGGCCAGGTGCTGCGCGGTCTCGGTGCCGGACGGCGTCTCGGCGTCGCGGCGACGGCCGCGGAGGCGGATCCGGACCCGGCTCGCGTCGGTCATGGTCGGTGGTGTCCTTCCGTTCGGTGAGGCTGAGGTGACGGGCGGTGTTCGCGTCCGGGCGCACTCGGCCCGGGCGGTGGCGCTGTACACGAGGGGGTGGTGGGTGCGGGGCCCGACCGTTGTCGGCTCCAGCCGGGCCCCGCCGGGGAGGGCGGCTAGTAGGGGGTGCCGACCGCCGGGGCTTCACCGCGGCTGGCCTGTCGGCCGCCGAGGACGAAGCCGAGGACGGTGCCCATGACGAGGCTGATCACGAGGAAGACCCCGGTGAACCAGCCCAGGTGGGCCAGGGCAAGCCAGAAGCCGTTGACGAACACGTCGATCGTGGTGAGGACCGCGCCGGTCAGCGCCACGAGGATCACGAAGATCCCCGCGCCCTTGCTCAGCGGCGGCGCCTCGTCCACGTCGTCGTGACGCTTCTCCATCGGAACGGCCGGCATGGTCGGCGCGGCCGAGGTGTCGAAGCCGGTGGTGGTCATCAGCGGCCACCCCCCAGCGCGCGGGCCGCGAAGCCCAACACCCCGGACGTCGGGGCCGAGTTGCCCTCGAGGACGTGGAGGACCTGGTTCATCGTGTCCTCGCCGTCGCCCTGCAGCACGACCTCGCTGTACTCGACGGCGTTCCGGGCCAGCGCGACCCGCTCCGAGCCGGGCAGCTCGGCCGTCACCGAGTGGTGCGAGAAGTCCTTGACCAGGTCGCCAATCTCCGCGACCGCGTTCGTGCTGCCGGTGCCGTCACCGCCCAGGGACTTCAGGACCTGCGCGAGGTCCGCCAGGTCCCGGGGCTGGTAGGCGTGGAGCTGAGCGATCGCGTCGAGCAGCGGCCGAACCGCAGGGTGCACGTCCGCCTGGTAGGCCAGCGCGGCCCGCTCGGCAGCGGTGCGGGAGGAAAGGGAGGAGGAGGTCATCGCGTGGTCACCGCCCCGGTCTTGCCGTACGCGGCGACCTCGGCGAGGTTCGTCAGGACGTCGCAGTCCACGTCGGACAGCTCCCCGGGGCCCCCGTTGAGGGTCTCCCGGATCTCGTCGACGCTGCGGACCTGCACCGGCTTCGGCTCGATGACGTGGTCGGAGTTGGTCCACGTCATGGCGTGCACGGTCACCTCGCCGGTGCTCCGGCGGCGAACCTGCACCGCCCACGCGGCGTTGCGGCCCAGGGCCGCGGTCGCCTCGGCGCCCCGCAGGACCTTCAGCACCTCGAACGTGCCGGTCGGGTTGTAGTACGTGACGCCCTCGGTCCGGGGGCCGATCTCCTTCTGCACACGCTCGTCCGCGTCGGCGGACTGCACCATGGTCGCGACCATCATGCCGACACCACCTCGGCCTGCTCGATCCGGACGTCGGGCGAGGTGAAGACCAGGATGTCGATCAGCGCCATGCCGTTGGCGTCGGGGCGCCGGACCTTGCCGCTCAGCTCGACCTGCACGCCCTCGGTGCAGACGGACCACAGGTCGAGGTAGTGCTCGGTGTCGACGACGCACTGGGCCGATTCGCCGGTCGTGCCGGTCACGGTCACGATCGCGCGCCGGTCCTCGCCGTCGCCCAGGACCTGCACCGCCGTGACGGTGCCAGACGCGGACACCAGGGTGCCCGTCGGGACCATGTCCAGGTGCCGCGTGTCCGGGCCGAGGTCACCGAGGTACTCGACGACCAGGCGGCCGGGCCGGCGGCGAACCGGAAGGGCGGGATGGGTCGGAACGGGCTGCTCGGAGGTGGACTCGATTCCGCGCACCGCCTTGGTGTCCGCGGTCGTGCTTGTGCGATCCTTCATGGGGATCGGCCTCCCTGAGAGTGCAGGTGGGCGGTTCCTTTCTCGGCCGGTGGTAGGACACCTTCCGAGGCGGGCCCCGGTCGGGTGGTAGGACACCCAACCGGGGTTCTTGCATGTCAGGCGGTAGGACGCCTGGAGTGTGGCCGGGAAGTTTGACCCCGTCACGGGTACAAACTTACGCTCCACTCGGGGCCCGGTCAATACGGTTCCGGAAGCTGGCGTTACGAAGAGGAGGGCCGACGGCCACGCCCGGGCCGATTCGCGATCCAGGCGTCGATCGTCGACTGCAACCATGCCGGCGAACGGTTGAACTGCTCGTCGGGAAGCGGGAGATCCTGCGGTCGCACGGTGAGCCCATCCGCGATCCGCTTGCGGGTGCGCTTCAGATACATCCGTACCGTCTCGCTCGTCACGCCGATCTTGGCGGCCACCGCTTCGGTGTCGAGCAACGGATTCCCATCCGACACGTCCACTCCTTGTCCCCTTGGTGGGGTCAAAGGTATCGAACGCGTCGACTCGAGCACCGCAGCAGGCATCGCCACAACCAGCACCTCCCCTCAGTGCGACCAGAGAAAATGTACCCTTGACGGGGACAATATTAGGGCGTTTCATGTGGCTGTCTAGCCCCTCCGAGGTGGTTGGTGTCTGACAAGGACTGACCGTCTCGGCGCTGTCAGCGACTGCACCGACGAAAGTGAGGAGGCCGATGCTGGCCCCCCGATCCGCGCACTCCCCGGCGCTCGAGGACGTGTCCACGACGCCGGCACGCCCTGCGGTTCCCGAGGGAGCCCAGTGAGCGGCGCGGCTTTGGTGTGGGCGATGCGTCACAAGAAGTGGTGCGAATCCACTGGTGAGTTGGCCGTGCTGATGGCCATCGCCGATCACATGAACAAGGACCTGAAGAACTCGCATGCGAGCCAGGCGACGCTCGCTGAGGAGACGTTCATGTCGGCGCGCTCCGTGGGCACGCACATGCGGAATCTCGCCAAGCGTGGCGTGATCGTGCCAGGTGATCCCGAAGCCGTCGAGCACATTCGCCCGGATCGCCGTCCCCCGGTGTGGGATTTCCCTGCTGACCTGCCCAAAGAGCCCCCGGCGACTGGCAATGAATTCCACCCGGGCGGGAGACCTGCGGAGGCTGACCAGAAGGGACGGGTGGCAAGAGGTTCCACCCGAGGTTCCACCCGCGAGCGGGGCACGGGTGGAAAATCGGCGCAGCCACGGGTGGAAACAGTTGCCGACGAACCTGGAAGTACTGAACCTGGGGAAAGCGTCGTCGGTGACGGCCGTAGGCCACCCACCGGTAGTAGAGGGCCTGCCGGGCGCGGCGAGGCCGCGTCGAGAAGCGAGGCACCGACGAGGAAGCTTGCAGTGGCCGACCTCCGCCAGGTGGTAGAGGGAATCCCCGCTCCACTGACCGCTCAGCTGCAGAGCGAGTTCCCTCGAGGTCTGCCGTCCTCGGTGAATGAGGCCGTAGCCAAGGCGGTCGTCGACGAGCAACGGACCGTCGACCAGGTCGTCGAGCGAGTAGAGCGGCGCTGGCTGCTCTGGTCGTACGAGAACGACGCCGTCGCCGAGTCCGGTCGCGGGCTCGACCGGCCCCTTGGTGTCCTGTTGGCGCTGCTCGGCGCCTCGGCCTGCTGGGGCAACAACGCGCGGTGCGAGGACGGCATCGACATCGACACCGGCACCGAGTGCCCACGGTGCGCCGAGGTCCGGGAGGACAAGGCCGCCGAGCGGGCTGCCCAGGAGATCCCCGTAGTTGGCGGCGGATACAGCGTCCCCTTCCAGGCGCCGAGAGACGCCGAGCCCAGCCCGTACGTGCACTGCCGTGGCTCCGGCTGCGGCGTGAAGATGTGGCCCAGCGAAGACGGCCTGTGCCGCGAATGCCGCGAATACGCGAGTGTGTGACAGCTGGCGGATCAGGGCGCTTCGCCGCCAACTCGGGCCTGATGACTGGAACATGAAGCGGGAGCCTCCCTTCCGAGAGTGGTGATCAACACCGTGTGCCTGCGTCGTGACACGCGGGAAGGTGGACAGGGGCGGGCAGCGGAAGTGACCACCCCATGTCCCCCCGGCGCGGCCGGGACCGGCGTGCCAGACTCGGCAGGAAGGGGACGCGGCGTCGGCCGCGGCGAAGGAGGGCACGGGATGTACGAGGATCGGCCGGCCTGGGCACAGCGGATGGAGGCCGAGCGGAAGGCCCGCGGCTGGTCGCCGCTGGACGCGGCCCGCGCGATGATCGCGCATTCGGCCGATCCGATGCCCGACGACAAGACCGTGGCTCGCCAGTGGCGCCGGTGGGAGGCGGGCGAAGTCGAGCCCCGTGACCGCAAGGAACTGATCGCGAAGGTGTTCGGGACGACGACGCACGCGTTCTTCCCTGTGCCGTCGAAGCGGGACGGCCGTGCCGAGGTCCTGGCCGTGTCCGGGATGGACACCGTGGACATCGTCTCGAGGCTGCGGTCCAGCGACCTGGACCAGGCCACCATGGACGCGCTGGCCATCACCGTGGACCGGTTGTGCTCGGAGTACGCCTACATGCCCGGTGACCAGCTGCTTGCCGAAGGTCGGGCGTGGCTGACGCGGGTCGTCGGCATGCGTTCGCAGCGCCTGACGCTCACCCAGCACCGGGAGGTCCTGGTCCTGGCCGGCATGCTGACCCTGCTCGTCGGTTGTGTGGAGTACGACTCGGGCGGGCGCCAGGGTCGCCTGGCTGCCGAGGGGACGCGGCAGGCCGCGCTCGCCCTGGGCCGCGAGGCCGGGCACGCGCCGATCGTTGGCTGGGGCCACGAGATGCAGGCGTGGTTCGCCCTGACGCGGGGCGACATGAAGGGTGTCATCGCCGCTTCGGACGAGGGCATCGCCGCAGCGCCGAGTGATAGCGTCGCCGTCCAGCTCTGGGCCCAGAAGGCCAAGGCGTGGGCTCGTCTCGGTGACCGTCGTCAGGTCGAGGTGGCCCTCGACTCCGGCCGGCGCCTGCTCGAGGGCATGGCGTACCCGACCAACCCGGAGAACCACTTCACGGTCGACCCGGCCAAGTGGGACTTCTACGCGATGGACTGCTACCGCAAGCTCGGCGAGGACGCCCTCGCCGAGAACCTGGCCCGCGAGGTCCTGCGCGTCGGGGTCGACTACGACGGCACCGACCGCTCCCCCATGCGCAATGCCGAAGCCCGGGTCACCCTCGGCGTCGTCGCCGCCCGCCAGGGCGCCGTCGACGAGGCCGTCTCGTACGGGATGAAGGCCCTCGGTGGCGAGCGGAAGTCCTTGCCTTCCCTGGCCATGGTCGCGGACGACCTCGGTGGAGTCCTCGCCCGCGACCATCGGGAGCAGCCCGAGGCCCGCGAGTTCCTCGACCATCTGCAGGTGCTCCGCAGCGCCTGAGTCCTCAACCGTCCCCGCGTACGGGCCGCCCGCAGGGCGGCCCGTTTCATGTGCCGGCGTACGGCTAGTCGGGCCTACTGACGCCACGTCAAAATCGCGTGGCCCCTTCGAAGCTGAATTCATGCTGGTCCCCGTGCAGGTGGAGCAGGGTTTATGGAGTGCTTAATTCAGCTTCTGTAATCGGGGAGTTCGGGGAGAGCGGGTGCTGTACCGGTGGTGTACCGGCGGCGTACCGGTGGGCCGCGTAAGCTGCAATTACCGGGCTGATTTGGGAGTTGAGTTCGCGATGGGGACGACCGTGCGTCGGTGGACCGGCCACGAGGCGACTGTGCTGCGCGACGTGCTGCGGTTGTCCATTCGCCGTTACGCCGACCGCCTTGGAGTCAGCCCCAGCATGGTGATGGAGTGGAAGAACCGCGGTACGAGCCTGGTCCCGGTACCGGAGACGCAGCAGATCCTGGACACAGCTCTGGCTCAGTGTGAGCCGCACGAGCGGGAGGCGTTCTTCGCCGCGCTCGAGGCGGCGCCGGGGGCCGCGCCTGGTTCCGCCGCGGGTGCCCTGCCGGCGGGGATGGCTCGGCTGGAGCCTGCAGTGGAGGTTGTGGAGAGTCAGCAGCGGTGGCGTGAGGTGCGGCAGTACCTGAATGGGAATCGCGAGACGCTGTCACGGGCGGCGGCCGAGTTGTACGACCCTGCTCTGCGTATCAGTGGGACGCCGATGTTGATGGCGCCGGCCTGGAAGGCGGCCGAGCCTGTTCCGCTGGATCAGGTGGAGTTGGTGTGGACGGACGACGTGCCGGAGGTCCTGGTGACCGGCAGCGAGCCGGAGGCCGTGGCGACGCATCCGTTGCGGGCTCCGGGGGTGCGGTTCGATCGGTACACGCTGGCGATCCGGTACATCTCGGCACCGACGCTGTTCGAGAACCGGCCCAGCTACCGGCTGACGGACGTGAACTGGACGCCGGGGGCGGGCCGGTTGACGTTCGGGTTGGCCTCGTACTTCGACAAGGTCGACTTGTGCGAGGCGGTCGGGCACGAGTTCGCTGCGGCCTACATGGAGCACCAGGAGCAGGGCGGTGGTGACCGCCTTGCGTGGGGTGGGCTGCCGTTGCGCCGTCTGGTGGATGACCCGTTCGACCCAGGGTTGCGTGCTGTGACGCCGGCGATCACGACTCTGTTGATCCGGCGGCGGCGTGATGGGTCGGCGACGTTCTTGTTGCACTGGCGGGATCCGGCGAAGGTAGTGACCGCAGGTGGGTTGTACGACGCGGTGCCGGCGGGAGAGTTCCAGCCGGGCAGTGTGATGTCCGCGCAGTCTCCTCAGGATTTCGACCTGTGGCGGAACATCGTGCGGGAGCTGAACGAGGAGTTGTTGGGGGCGCCCGAGTTCGATGGATCCGGCGGCCCCCTGCAGTACGAGCGGTGGCCGTTGTGGCGGACGCTCGAGCGGGCTCGCGTTGAGGGGCGTGTTCGGGCCTTCGCCTTCGGGGTGGGGGTGGATCCGCTGACACTGGCGGTCGCCATCCCGAGCGCCCTGGTCATCGACGATGAGCTGTTCGACCAGCTCTTCGGGGACATCGCTGCGGAGAACGCCGAGGGCGTCACGGTGACTCACTGGAATGGCCAGGACGTGCGGGGCGGCATCCCCTTCACTCATCAAAATGTCACACAATTCATCAACAACGAACCGATGGCCCCTCCCGGAGCGGCGTGTTTGGCCCTAGCGTGGGAGCACCGGGACCTTTTGCTGTCCCGTAGGACCGATCCGTCCCGTCGTCCGAGGAGCCGACCCTGACCAGCGTGGTGTCACCTTCCGAGAGCCAGCAGCAGTGGCGCAGCGTCCGCGAGTACCTCAACGAGAACCGGTTCGCCTTGACGCAGCGTGCCGTGCGCGCCTTCCCGGACGACTTGCGGGTGGCCGGTACTCCCCTGCTGGCGCGGCCGGCCTGGCTTCCGGCGGCTCCGGTCCCGCTGGCGGATGTGCGGCTGGACTGGCGGGGCGACGGCGCGCTGGCACCGATCACCGGTGGCGAGCCGGAGCTCGGCCACATCCTGCCCCGGCAGGACGGCGGGGCGCCGGTGCACTCGTACGCCGCGGCCGTCGAGGCGCTCGCCCGGCCCAGGTTGTTCGAGAACAGGTCGTGCTACCGGCTGCTTGCCGCCGATGCCGCCGGCGAGGCCCCTGTCTTGGGGTTCGGCCGCGGTCAGTACTTCGACGTGATCAACATCTGTGAGGCGTCGGCCCACGAGTACGCTGCGGCTGCGCTCGCCGCCCCGGGTGACAGTTCGCCTCCGGCGTCTCAGATGCCGTTCCGTGCGGCTGTCGGCGATCCCACGGACCTCGCCCGGCGCCCCGTGATGGCCGCGATCAGCACGCTCGCCATTCGACACGACCGCAAGACCGGCGAGGCCGAGTTCATCCTGCACTGGCGCGACCCGGCGAAGGTGGCGACCGGGGGGAACCTTCACCAGGTGATGCCGGTGGGGATGTTCCAGCCGTCCCACGATGCGCCATGGAATGAGACGAACGACTTCGGGCTGTGGCAATCGATCGTGAGGGAGCTGAGCGAGGAACTCCTCGGCAGTAGCGAGGAGTACGGCAGCGACAAGGCGCCGATCGACTATGCGGCCTGGCCGTTCAACGCTGCTCTGCAGGAAGCCCGCGACGCCGGTAGGCTGCACGTTTGCTGGCTGGGGCTCGGCATCGACCCCCTCACCTACGTCTGCGACATGCTCACCGTCGCGGTGTTCGACGCGGACCTCTTCGACACCGCCTTCCCCCGACTCACTGCGACCAACGACGAAGGTCACCTGGTCACCGTCGAGGACAGCACCGGCCGTTCCGTCGGCATCCCCTTCCGCGCCGATCACGTGGAGAGGCTGACCACCCAGGAGCAGATGCAGCCGGCCGGAGCCGCGCTTCTTCGCCTGGCCTGGGAGCACCGGTCCGCACTGCTCGCCTCTCCAGAGTGAGGTCCGTCTGCCGCGTGGAGTGATTGCGCCGCATGCACCAGGTATGACGGAGGCCCGCGGCCCTGCGGCTGAGCAGGGGGCGGGCCTCCGTCATGCGGCGGGTCAGGTGAACGTGACGGTCATGGCGCAGCTGGTGATGGTCTTGCCGGCTTCTTCGTGGGCTGTCTTGTGCGCCGTGTCGTCGACGGTGTCGCAGACGAGGCGGCCGTCGGAGGTGTGGGTCCAGCCGCATGAGGGGTCGCCCCACTTTTCGGTGACGATGTCGATGACGGCCTGCTCGGTGGGTCCGTGAGGGGTGTAGCCCTCGCTGGTCTCGCTGGTGCCGCACAGATCACAGACGGCGATGAAGCAGGCGACCGGGCGTGTAGCCATCAGGCATTACTCCTGTTCGTCTCCCACAGGTCCCGGTAGGGGCTCTCGCCGCAGGTGCGTTGTGCCTCGGCGCATGCCTGCTCGAATGCGGAGCGGACGGCGGCTTCGTCGGTGCCGCGGGCGGTGGCTTCGGTGAGCGCGCTGGTGCCGGGCCGGTGCTCGACGCGGTGGTGCGCGGGCTGGTCGGTGTAGGTGTCGGGCTCGAAGTCCCAGGCCCACATCCAGCCTTCGAAGTCGCTGAGGAATGTGCGCAGTTCCCGGCCGTCCGGCGTCCAGGACCTCGGGCCCATGGAGAACACCTGCTGCCGTTGCGCCTCTGTGCGCCGTACGGTCGAGAGTCCGCCGGGGCCGTGCTGCTGCCAGCGCTGCCGAGGCCAGTCCTCCACGGTGGCGGGCCGGCCGCGGTCCTGCGCCCACTGGGCTACGACATGCTCGGCGTGCTCTCGGTGCTCGAAGGGCACGGCCCGGGCCGTGGAGATGGTGGTGCCACCGAGCAGGGCGACGTACACCATGGGTTCGTTGTCTGGGCGGGTCACAGTGGCGTGTTCCCAGACGTGGCCGTCGAGTTGGTCGGCGTCGCCGGGGTTGACGGTCAGGGCGCCCTTCTCGCCACGCTCGATCTTGCGGACCTCGACGGTGCCACCGCCCTCAAGGTGGACGTGGTCGCCGACCTTGAAGTCGTCGGCAGGAAGGCGGAGTTCGGGCATGTGTGGATCCTCTCAGGCTGGCTGACGGGTGGTGGTCAGCGGCGGCGGAAGAGTCGGCTGGCGCCGACCAGGACGGTGGTGCAGGTCCCGATGACGAACAGCCAGCCGACGCAGCCGTCTTCGGCGGCGTGCATTTCGGCGTGTTCCTCGCACGTCTCGCACTCTTCGTTGGCGGCGCCGAAGCCCAGCCAGTTGCCGCTGTGGAGTTCGGCGTGCCACTCGCACACCTCACACGGTTCCCTCACGTCGCCCCCTGGCCGGTTCGGAGGCGGTCGACCGCCGGATCACTCAGGGTGGTGAGGGCGCGGGTGATTTCAACGGCGTCGGTCGTGCCGGCGGTGGCGGGGGCGTACTGCCACTTGTATGCCTGGAGGTCGGCGGTCGCCGCGCCGTGCCGGGTGAAGACGACCCACTCGGTGGTGAGCGGGTAGGCCAGGGCGTGGCCGGGGAGGATGTCGCGGCAGTACTCCTCGAGCGCGGCCCGGGCGGCGTTGGTGTCGCCGGTCAGCGCGATGAGGTGGTCGCTGCCGTGGACGTCCTGGCTCCAGGCGACCAGGACGCCGTGGTGTTCGGCGTCCATCGCGTCCCGGTCGGGTTGGAAGGCGTGGACGTCGCACGGGAGCAGGAGGTATTCGCCGTTTTCGCGGGCGCCGGCGACGAGGTAGCCGTCGCCGCCGCAGCTGAAGCAGTCCTCGGTGTGCTGCGGGAGGGCCTCGTTGTCGGCGGGGACGGGTTCGTCGTGCTCGTTGAGTTGGGTCTTCAGGTAGGTGGTGGTCACGGCGCTCCTTGCGGCGTGAGGTCTTCGGACCGTGTTGGTGGGGCCGGGAACCAACCCCATTTAAACCCTATACGTAAGCAATAGATTAGAGCGGGCGGGGCAGCCGCACAACGGCACGATCCCCCGCCCGCCGGATCCGGCCATCAAGGCGCCAGGGGGCGGGGGCACTGGATCCATTCGTCCGGGGCGCGGTGGAGCGGTGCCAGGGCGCGCAGCACGGAGGAGATCCCCCTGCCGTCGGTCCAGTTCCACTTGATGCCCCGCGGCATGGGGGTGTGCGTGATCGGGTCGACGCGCACTTCCCGGGGGTCGTGGACGCCGGTGCCAGGGACGACGTAGTGCCGGTACACCACGGCCCACCGCTCGTGGGGCGAGTTGCCGACGACGACGTAGTAGTCGTTGGGAAGGCGCAGCAGGGCCACGGTCCAGCCGTCGGGTGCGTTGGTCGGGTAGGTGACGCGGATGCCGAGGGCGGCGACGGTCGGGATGGTGGGCAGCGGGCCGCGCAGCTTCAGCGCGTCGGTGCGGCGGGGCATGGTCATGTCCTCCTCGGCGTGGCGGTTTCCGTCCACCACACATTACAACGATACGTTGTAAAGTTGGGAGGGTTTTCGGATCTTCATCGACCTGTTCGCGCCGGAAAGACCACCGCACGGTGCCGTAAATCGCCGAGGCGTTCGACGGGCGACTTCGGTACGACCTCGCTCCCGGCGACAGCCTGTGGGGAGCCTGCGCCCTCCGCTACCCTCGAAGTAGAAGGCCGTACGAGGAGGATGCGATGAGCGGCGGCGAGTGGACCATCGACGGGATCGCCCACGCCCTCAGCGTGCCCGAACAGCGCATGAAGTTCCTGCGCGACATAAACATGACCCCCCTCACCGAGCTGCCCGCAGTCCTTGACCGCTGGGTACGTCACGTGACGGCGCTCGAGGCCGCCCGGCCCCGCATCGAAGCACTTCGTGGACAGTTCCAGGAGACGGGCCAGCTGCCGGCGGAGTTCGAGGAGACCGAGGAGTCGGTGGCCGCGTTCGACGAGCTGCGTGAGCGCACGCTGGCCGCGACGCCGGAGCGCGGCGCCGCGTGAGCGAGTGGCGTTTCCTCCGTACGCCCCACACCATCGACCAGATCGCCGGCCTTCCCGTTGAAGCCCGGCTTCCCGCTCTCGAGCTGATCGACGCGCTGGAGACCGACCCGTACGCCATCACCGCGCCCTACGGCGAGGATGACGGCCTGACCCGGGCCGCCTCCTTCAGCGACTGGGGGACGATGGTGATCCTGTGCAATCCGATCACCAAGCGGATCACGCTGCTCGCCGTCGTCTGGACTGGCTGAGCAGCCGACGGGCGCCTCGGGAGCAGTTCCTGTCTCAGCCCGGCGCCCGCCGGGTGGCCAGTCCCTCGAACGGGTCGAACCCCAGCTCCTCGATCTTGCGCTGGCGGGTGGACTCCTTGGGCCGCCACTCTTCGCTGGCGGGGTAGATCAGGCCCAGGCCGGCCGCCGGGGGCGCGAGCTGGTAGTCGGCCTTGGGGCAGCCGCCCGCGTGCGGGCATTCCTCGAGCGCCCGGTTGCACATGGCGCATAGAAGGCCCCTGACCAGGCCCGTTTCGTGGTCGTGGTCGACCGCGGCGCCCGGGTAGTGGCCGCACAGATGGCAGTCGGAGCCGATCGTGTCGACGAGCGCGGCGCGCAGCCTGCGGATGGAGGCCGTACGCGCGGGCGGCGGCGGCCACAGGTGCAGCGTCATGTAGTGGCCGGCGACGCAGCGGTCGCGGCGGACGATGGTGCCGGGGTCGGTGCCCGGGCCGGTCGGGCGTACGGTCCAGGCGGTGTCGGCGGAGCCCCAGATGATCTCGCCGTCGTCGCGTCCCCCGGTCCACTTCCGCGGGCCGTCTCCCGTCTCGACCCACGTGCAGCGCTGCCGGTGGCTCCAGACGTCGACGGCATCGGCGTCGGCGTCGCAGCAGAGCACGCGGCCGGCGCGGACGAGGTGGTGACGGCCGTCGTCGCCGGGGACGGCGAGCGCCCGGCCGGGCGGCCCGGGCGGAGGCGCCGGCAGGCGGCAGGGGCGGTCCGCGGAGTCGATGACGAGCTGCTCGACGAACGGCAGCCCGCGGAAGGACCAGCGCCACAGCAGCTTCGCGCGCCGGTAGGGGGACAGGTCGTCCAGGTTGGGCATGGGGGGATCGTGCCGTACGGCACTGACACCCGGTCCGAGACCGCCCGGGGCCGGGCGGGGGCGCCGCCCGGCCCGGCCTCGCTGGGGCTGCTCAGTACGAGGCGAATCCGAAGAACAGCCAGCCGCGGTGCTCGAGCGGTCCGCCGCCCTCGACGGGTATCTCGAGCTCCCCACCGATCACGTAGTCGGTGCGGGGGTGCCTCTTGTAGACGCCCTGGATGTAGACGCCTTGGGTGCTGGGCACCTGGCTCTCCCCCTCACGGAGGACCCCGGCCTGCTCCAGGGCCGCGGTCGCGGCCTCCTTCGTGGTCTTGAATCCGCGGCCGTGGTTGGCTCGTTCGGGGATGGTGACGCGGACGGTGCGGCGGTCGGTGTGGACGGGGATGGCGCCTGCGGGGCCCCACTTGTCGGCGAGTTCGTCGTCCGACTCGCTGAGCTTGGCTGCCAGCTTCTCGGCCTCGTTCAGCGTCATCGGCGTCTCGGTGACGACCTTGTATTCGTCCTTCTCGGCGATGGTGCCGGTGTATCCGCCGTGGCCGCTTTCGTACTCGGCGTGCTCGACGGCGTCGCGGAAGGCTTGCTTGACGTCGGTTCCGTCGTGGTAGGCGGTGAAGTACTCGGCGCCCATTCGATCCCCCTCTTTCGCAGTGTTCCCTACCTCCCAACTATACAACGTAGCGCCGTAAAGTCCGAGCGGGTTGGGGGGTCAATTGCCGTTGCCATCAGGGGTTTTGCCGCCGTAGCGTCGTGCCCGTAGCCGCCGCTCCGCGGAGCGGTTGGAAGTAGGCCCAGGGTTCCCGCCGGACGGCGGGACCCTGGGCCCGCGCCTCGTGCGGCAGAGGCGAATCTCCCGGTTTCCCCTCCCCCGGCGATCTTCGAGTGCGATTCTGCGCGGATGAGACGTTTACCTGGGGTGGGGATCGTCGCAGCCGGCGCGGTGGCGGCGATGGTGGTGATGTCCGGCTGTTCCGACGGCGGCACGAGCGAGGCCGGGAAGGCGGGGACGGCGTCCGCGGCGGGCACGGCCGCGGCGTCCAGCAGCCCGCCGGCCGCGGCGACGCCGGAGGAGAAGTTCAACGAACTGGTGCAAGGCACCAGCTACTACTTCGAGGGGCAGGGCACCGGGTCGTCCGCGGACGCGATGAAGCGGTACTGCGACCTCCTCGGCGAGAAGGAGCTCGACGGCGTCCCGCCGGCGCAGTGGCTGGCGGAGAGGGAGCTGACCAAGCAGGACGGGGAGACGGTCCTCGAGGAGGGAGTCACCGAGTTCTGCCCGGCGCAGGCCAAGACGCTGAAGGCGGCCGTGGAGGGCACGTACGAGCGGTGGTTCGCCGACGGCACGTACGAGGTGGGCTCGGGGGCCGGGCAGATGCCGGCGGGCGCGTACCGCACGACCGGGGCGCTGCGCGAGTGCTACTGGGAGCGCACATCGCGGTCGGGGAAGGTGCTCGACAACGCGTTCGCGACGTCGGCGCAGGAGGTGCGGGTGACGGTGCGGTCCGGGGACGGGCAGTTCACGACGCGCAGCTGCGGGTCGTGGCAGCCGGTGAAGTAGCGGTCCACACGCACCGGGGCCCCGCCGCGCCGCGGGAGGCGCTGCGGGGCCCCGGGCCTTCGCGGCTCACGCGAAGGTGTTGTAGAAGTGGCTGGCAATGTCCGAGAGGTAGTCGGCGGCGTCCTGCCGGGCGTCCGCGTCGGTGATGTCCTTCAGCGGGAACTTGTCCGGGCTGTGCGGGTGCGGGTGCGGGGTCAGGCCGTCACCGGTGCACATCACCGTGCCGGTCAGGAGGTAGTCGCCGACGTGCAGGCCGGTGAGCCGGTAGCCGCTGGTGTCGCCCGGCCTGCCGAGGCTGATGGTGACCGCCAGCCGGTCGGGCTGGCCGAAGTAGCCGGGCATCACGTGGATGGTGTCGTCGTCGAAGGTGTACAGGGCGTGGCCCAGGTCCTTGAAGTAGCTGATCCGGGCGGTGGTGCCGTCGGCGAAGGTGACGCTGGTCAGCATGGTCGTTCCCCTTGTGGTCGGTGGTTCTCGCTACCCCCACACCTTACAACGCAGAGTTGTAAGGTGTGAAGTCGGTTCGCCGATCTTCCTCGCGCCAACACCCCTCCGTGACACCGGAGTTGGCGGCTCAGGCCATGAGGAGCTTGTCGTTGTCGAACGGGCGGGTGAAGTCGTCGTCGGGGTGGGTGCCGACATGCCCGTGAGGGCCACCCCACTCGTTGCCGCGGTGGGTGCCGCGCCTGTTGAGGCGGCGTATGCAGGTGTAGCCGTCGGTACTCATGAGCCCGCACTGGCCCTCGGGGGCGAGCGGGTTGCGGAAGGGCTCCTGGGGGCGCGCCGGGGTGATGCCGGCGTCCGCGAGGGCCTGGAGGTACTCCCCGACGGCCTCGCCGGTCAGTTCGGCGGAACGGTCCTGTTCGAGCTGGGTCAGGACGGCGGTGCCGGGCCCGGAGCAGTCGCTGCTGCGGGCGTCGCGGACCGTACCGCAGGAGGACCAGCCAGAGCCGATGGTGACGGTGGCACCGCAGTCGCGGCAGGTGCCCTCGAAGGCCAGCGCGTGGTCGAGGGTCGGGCGGGGGACCTGCTTCCAGGTGAGGGTGTGGCCGCGGTCGGCGACCTGGGTGTTCATGTCCTGCTTGGCGAGGGTCCACCAGCGCTGCGCCATCTCCGTCTCCCGCTCTCGTCGACGACCCCGGAGGGATGACCACCCCTCAACCATACAACGCATCATTGTATGGTGTGAAGGGGTTCGCCCATCTTCCTCAGTGGCGCGCCCGCCGTAACGGCCGGCGCGGGCCGCTCCGAGGTCATCGCCGGGTGATGTGCACGTGGTGCGGCAGACCCCAGTGCAGGGCCAGCGCGACCACCGCCTGGTCGACGGTCCTGGTCGGCTTCACCGACTGCCCCGTGGACGAGGTGATCTTGCAGCCGATGTAGCCGGTGTGCGCCCAGCACCGCTGGACCAGGCCGCCGACGCCGTGCGCGGGGAAGGTCACCCGGTCGGTGAAGTCCTGCACCTCGCCGTACGGTTCGACGAGGGCCTCGGTGGGCGGCAGTTCGAGGGTGGCGACGACGCCGCAGCGCCCGGGCCGCACCGTGAAGCCGACGGCCTCGAGGCGGCGGGTCCACTCGGCCTTGTTGGCGGCGTGTTCATCGATCCGCTTGCGGGACTGGTCGCACCGGCCGGCGTGGTGGTGGATGGCGCCGATGGTGTGCGGCGTCTCGTTCGGCGCGTACAGCGGCCGGCCGGGGGCGTCCTCGAGGGCGAGGCGGGCGAGGCGCTGCAGGTACATCTTCGGCCGGACGCCCTCCTCGGCCGGCAGGAGCAGCGCCTGCCCTCCTTCGCCCGCCGGGGCCTGTCCCCCGGCGGGCACGGAGTCGGTCATCGGTCGGTCCCGTCCGCCGGGGCGGCGGTGAGCAGCTGGAGGGCCTGCTTGGCCGACAAGTGGCCCATCTGGGCGCAGACTTCGGCCCGGATCCGGTCGGCTTCCTCGGTGAAGCCGTGCTCGGCGAGGAGGTCGGCGGCGTGGCTGCCGTGCATGCCGCGGCGCTGCGCCATCGCCGCGCGGATCAGCGCGACGGGGTCCTTGGGCGCCTCGTCGCCGGACGCAGCGGAGGTCCTCGCGGTACGGCGGCGAGCGCGGGCGGGTGCCTTCTCCCAGGCGGGCTGGCACTGCTCGACGTGCCCGGTGGCCTTGTCGCCGTTGTCCCTCTTGGCGAAGTGGTTCTCCCAGAAGGTGACCCGGGCGCGGGCCGAGCCGATCTTGTCGTAGGGGCCTTCGTACGCGGTGAACACGCTTCCGTCCGCGTAGGACTTGATGATGACTGCGCGGTAGACCTTGGCGTCCGGTGCCATGCCGATGTCGCGTGCCACTTGTCAGGTGCTCCTTCCCGAGGGGCGGTTGCTGTCGCGCCGCATGTCGCGGCCGGTGATGACGGAGAGCTTGTGACGGCCGCAGCCCTGGCAGTGGGTGACGCCGACGAAGGAGTCCCAGAGGGGGTCGGCGGTCAGCAGCCAGGCCGGGTCGCTGGAGAAGCCGGGCCTCCAGAAGGCGCCGCAGACGCACTGCCGCCGCATCGCGGGCGGCGGGCCGGTGCGGCGGCGCCGGAAGGGGATCACGTTGTCCGGGAGGTCGTCGTCGGCCATGTCAGGTCACCTGCTGGGCTTGGGCGTAGAGCCTGGTGGCCGTGGTGGCGGCGTCCTGGAGCTGGGAGAGGATCTCGTCCCGGTCGCCGTCGAGGATGCTGCGGATCGTCTGCTGGCCGACCGCGCAGCCGTCGTTGTACGCCTGGCTGTCGTAGTCGGGTCCGGCGTCCAGCCACTCGCGGATGGCGGGCTCGACGACCTTCAGGTTGTGCTCGGGACTGCCGTCGAGGCGGTACTGGACGAGGATCTTGCGGACGCACTCCATCGCCCACTCGTAGCCGCGCTCCCAGCGGCCGTTGACGGCGTCGGGGCGGAGCGCCTGGTAGAGCGCGGCAAAGATCTGCTCGGCGGTGAAGGCGGACACGGTCAGCTCCAGGCGGGGTGGGTGGGGAGGAAGGTGGTGTTCATAACGTCGTCGGGCAGGCCGAAGTGGACGGCGAGCGCCTCGACGCCGTGCGCCAGTTCCGTCACGGACCGCAGGACCTCGCCGTCGAGGGTGAGCACGTCGTAGTTGGCGCTGGCGTGGGTGGGGACCAGGCGCAGCAGGCCCCCGAGTCCATGTGCGGGGAAGGTCACCTTGCGGGTGAACTCCTCGACCGGTCCGTGGCGTTCGACGACGGCCTCGGTGGGCGGCAGGTCGCAGGTGGCGATGAGTCCGCAGCGGCGGGCGGGGCGCACCGTGAAGCCGACCGCCTTCAGGCGGCGGGTCCAGTCGGCAGCCAGCTCGGCGTGCTCACGGACGCGCCGCTCCGACTGGTCGCAGCGGCCGGTGTGGTACGGGAGAAGAACGATGTTCTTCGGGTCGCTGCCGGTGCCGTACAGCGGGTGCCCGGGCGCGCCGTCGAAGGCGTGGTCGGCCAGCCGCATGCGGTAGTGCTGGGTGTTGCCGGCCTGCGGCGGGAGCACCAGCACCGGGACGGTCTTGGCCGGGGAGTTGGGAACTTCGGTCACTTCGGTCGCTCCTTGCGAGGGGCGCCGACCGTGGCACTGGTCGGCGCCCGTGGCGGGCTCAGGACGGGGCGGGCGCGGTGCGTCGGCTTGGGGTGAACATCCGGCGCAGGCGGCGCCTGCTGCGGCGGGTGTCGTCGCCTCCGCCGCCCTTCCACCACGTCCAGGCCAGCAGCAGGGTCAGGGCGGTGGACATGCCGGTCAGGGGGAGGTTGCCGAGGCGGAGCGCTCCGACGGCGGCGCAGAGGGTGCCGAGAGCCTCGAGACCCGCCGCGCGGTGGGTGGCGAGGCGGCCGGAGAAGAACCCGGCCAGGCCGCACATGGCGAAGGCGAAACCGCTGGCGAGCACAGGGTCCATGTCGGTTCCCCGGCTCAGACGTCGCGGCCGTGCAGGCGCATGTGGTCGACGAAGTCCGCTCCCTCGAGGCCCTTGAGGCGCCGGTCGCAGACCCCGCAGCGCATCCCGGGCAGCAGCCGCAGCGACTTGGCCCACTCCCGTCCGGCGGAGGCCCACGCGATGGCGTGGAGCACCAGCAGCCGGTTGTCCGCGTCGAGCTTGGACAGGTGGGGGAAGTCGGCCCCGAGTTCCGGGGCGGCCAGGGCCCGGGCGATCGTCAGGATCTGGAACTCGGCGTCGGTGCCGATGAGCTGGTACCGCTGGGAGGACGTGCCGGGCCAGTCGACGCGGGCCTGGCCGGAGTCCGTGTCGCGGCTGATGAGGCCCATCCGGTCGAGTTCCTCCAGCCAGTGGCCGCTCTCGGCGAGCAGCCAGACGGCGGCCTCCTCCCTCGTGTTGGGGTGCGCGGTGGCGGCGAGCTGCTGGGCGAGGCGGTCATTGCTCATGAGGGTCAAGGTGTTCTCCGTGGGTTCGGGTCGGCGGGTGTGCGGTGTCCTGGCGTCCGCCCGGCGCGGGGCGCACGCCAGGACACCGGGGTTGTCGGGGCTGTGGGTCAGGCGGCGGCCGGGGCCGCGTCGCCTTCGGGGCTGTGGTCGGCGCAGACCAGGGACAGGGGCTCGCCGTCCTTGGGGAGGTTCAGCTCGATCTCCTCGGCCTTGCCGCACAGCAGGCAGTCGAGGGTCACCGTGCGCACCATGCGCATGACCCGGACCTGGGTGGCGCTGGGCAGGTTCAGCGGCTCCTGGCAGCCCATCAGCGTGAGGGTGGCCAGGGTCAGTTCGGCGGAGAGTGGTGTCTCCTCGGTCTCGACCACGGTCAGCGCGGTGGTCGGGGCCTCGGGGAAGGCGAAGATGTCGCCGGGGCGCAGCTCGCGGGCGTGGACGGGCCGGGTGAAGGAGACGGAGACGACGGTGCTCATGGGGCGGGGTGCCTTCTGTCGGGGCGGGATGAGAGGGGGCGTCAGTCGGTGGCGGTCTCGTCGCGGATGAGGCGGCGCAGCGCGGCCTTGCCGAGGGCCCGGACGCGGCGGTGCAGGTAGCGCTTGCCGCCGTCGACGCGGGTCTCGTCGCGGTAGCGGTGGGGTCCGGCGGCGCCGTTGCCGAGGCTGACGCCGAGGCTGCGGGGCTTGCGACGGGACATTCGGGCCTCTTCCTGTTCGGGTGGGTACGGGTCCGACACTAGCTCTAAACCCAATACGTAAGCAACGGGCTTAGCGGTCAGGGTGGTGGGGTGCGGCGGAGGCGTTCCGGGGCGTCCGGGTGATTGCCGGGCAATCACCGCGCCCGGTCGGCCGGCGCGCCCGGGCCAGGTCGCCGATCTACGCTGAAGGTGCTGCTGGAGGTTCGTGTGCCGCCCTTCGATCTGCCCGTCCCGCTGGCCCTGGCCCGCGCGGTCGACGCCGTCCCGGAAGGGCCGCACCTTGCTCTGGAACCGAAGTGGGACGGCTGGAGATGCCAGGTGTGGACCGGCGGCGCTCGGGTGTGGAGCCGGCACGGCACGGACCTCTCGCGTGCGTTCTCCGACGTCGCAGCCGCCGCGCGGGCGCTGCCGGACGCGGTCCTGGACGGCGAGCTGGTCGCGGTGCTCGACGACGGCAGCGGGGTCGCCTTCGACCGGCTGCAGAGCCGGTCCGCCGGCCGCGGTCCCCGGCGCGGGGCGGACTTCACCGTGCACGTCGCCCTCTTCGACGTCCTGGCGGTCGGCGACGTCGACACCCGGCCGCTGCCGTACGCGCGGCGGCGCGCCGAACTGCTGCGGCTCCTCGAGGGCGGTCCGGACACCCTGCGGCCCGTGCCGTCCACCGGGGACATGCGCGAAGCGCTGGCCTGGGTCGGCGCGCTGTCCGGCGTGGAGGGCCTGGTGGCGAAGCCGAGCGGCCGGTACGCCGAGGGGCTGCGCTCGGGCTGGCTGAAGTGGCGCCGCAGGCACACCACGGAGGCCGTCGTGATCGGGGTGACCGCCACGGCGCCGGCCGCGCAGGCCCTGGTGCTGGGCCGGCCGAGCGGCGGGCGGATGCGGGCCGTCGGGGTGAGCCTTCCCCTGCCCCAGCCGCTGCGCCTGGCCGTGGCGCCGCGGCTGCACCCGGCCGGCGGGATGCGTGAACTGCCGGGCACGGTGGGCGGGTTGCCCGGCGCGGACCCGGTGCGCTACCGGCCGGTGGCGCCGGAGGTGGTGGTGGAGATCGAGGTCGACCAGGAGCGGCTGGAGTTCGGCCGCTACCGGCACCGCCCGCGCGTACGGCGCGTCAGGGGGGACCTGACGCCCGGTCTGCTCGACGAGGCCCCGTAGGGCAACAAGGAGGGGCCCACCGCTCGAGCAGTGGACCCCCCAATGGTGCGGCTCCGGGACTCTTGTCTACCCGGCCCCCGCTCCGCTCGCTCCCACCCGGGACCTTCGCGGAGCGGCTCTTTATGAGGCCACCCGTCGCCCGTCGGCGGCGGTTCCAGCTAGCCAGCGCGCGTTCTGGCCGCGTGGGAGCGGAAGGAATCGAACCTCCCTCGTTGCCGCGTGAGCGGCACGGTGTTTCCGAACTCCCGTGCAAGGGGCCGCTGGTGCGGTTCCCTACGAACACAACCATACAACGTCTCATTGTATTGATGTCAGTATTTTCGGAGGCGGACCGCGAAGTCCGCCCCGGCAGCGGACGTGCGGAAGGGCCCGCCTCGCGAGCGGCGGGCCCTTCATGGAGCGGTCCGGGACTCTTACCCGGCCCCCAGCCCCGTCCCCCTCCATCCGGAGGTACGAGGGGGTCCGGCTCTCGATGAGTCCGCTCCCCCGCCCCGCGGTACCCGGGGCGACACCAAGACAATACAACGGTTCATTGTATGGAGTCCAGGGGGTTTTACCGGTCCGGATCGAATCCGGCAGGCACGGTCAGCCAGCCCGGCGCCTCGGCCAAGGCCGCGTCGTGCCCCACTGTGTACGCGCCGTCCGGGGTGACGCACCCGGCGGCCGGGACGTACGAGCCGGTGCAGCGGACCTCCACGTGCCAGGCGAGCGGGCCGGGCGCGGCCGGCGGGCAGGCGTCGTCCGGGTGGGCGAAGTAGTACTGCATCCGCCCGCCGGGACCGTCCACGCTGTACGTCTCGCACGGCAGCCGCGCTCTCCACTCCTCGAGGAGCACCGCCAGGACGTCCGTACCGCCATGGACGCCGGGCAGCCGGTACGGCTCCGGGGGCTGTTCCCCCGCGCCGGCCGGGACCAGGTCCAGCACGAGCAGCCCGGAGGCGCACGGCACGATGCCGACGTTGAACGGGCCGGAGTCCCAGCAGCGCACGATCCGCCAGGTGTTGGTGGTGGCCCGCTCGGCCCAGTCCCGTACGGCCGGCTCGGTGGTGCCCGGGCGCAGCGGGAAGACGTGCCAGCCCCGGGCAGCCGCGGCGAGCGCGACCGCCTTCAAGTCCTTCTGCTGGCGGCGGTCGTGCCGCCGGGAGGCGAGTTCGTCCATGATCCCGGTGTCCGTCGCTGGTCAGTGGTGGGCTTCGTCCCAGGCGCCGCGGCGTTCGGCTGCGGTGGGCAGGTCGCCGCGGCGTTCGGTGAAGGCGGGCGGCATCTCGTCATCGAGGGCGTTGCCGACGATGACGTTGCGGTCCATGAAGTCGAAGGGCTCACGGCCGTCGATCTCCAGCCACAGCGCCGTACGGGCGAGGTCGACGGCGACCGGGTCGATGTCGACGCCGAAGATGCACTCGCGCATCACCACCGGCAGGGCGTACTTCATGTGCACCGCCGGGGCCGGGGAAATACCGGAGACCCGCTCGGCGAGGCGGCCGGCGATGAGGCGGGCCGCCTCGATGAGGAACACCCCGGCACCGCACGCCGGGTCGATGGAGAGGACCTGCAGGAGGTTCCCGGGGTCCGGGTGCTGCGCGAGGCGGTCCAGCTGCGGTCCGATGGACAGGCGGCACATCGCCTCGGCCACCTCGGGCGGGGTGTACCAGGAGCCGAGGGTGGCGCGGACGCCGAGGCCCTTCTTGTTCACCGTGACGGTGCCGT